>PMLH01000644.1:21347-27719 GCA_003159055.1 Myxococcales bacterium | reverse complement strand
CCTCAGGCGCTATCGCTACCTACCCCACCTTGCGGAACCCCTGGGTGGGGTCGAGAGATCCACTGGCGGAGACGCATCAAGCGTAGTAGCGTCGGGTGGCAACTCCTCGAACGGCGCGATGTCGGCGATTGATGGGCCAACTTCGGTAACCGAAGCATCGAGGGCACCCAAAGCCCGATCACAAAGGCCTACAGCGCTGCACAGATACCCGTCCGGGCACGGATTCTTCGCGGTGACGTCGCACTCGATCTGGCTATAGTCCAAGTCGCGGTAGCAGCCGAACGAGGCCAGGGTCAAGCCGACGATGAGAAACCTCCATGCAGACAGTGCCGTCATTGGAACGCTCCTGTCAGCATGGCGCCCGCACCGCCTTGAACGGCAACGGGCGTGACGGCCGCGTGGCCGGCGAATACGGCAAAGTAAATGAGGACCAGCCCGCTCACCGCACCAACGCCACCGGCAGCATAGGCGATCTTGCTACTGGTCTTGTAGTCTTTGCTGGACGAGTATTTCCCCCCGTCGTAGCGTTTCTGGACGTCATCGATCATGCTGTTGGCCTTCAGATTGAGCAGCAGACCTGTCACCAAGGCGCCCACTCCTACTGCCCCGGTCACCACGCCCGCCATGCCGAGGCTGTCTGCCGAAGAAGTCGAAGCCGGTGGGACGGGTTGATGAAACACGCCGACCGGCTGCGAGGCTGACGCCGCCGGAGTAGGCACAGGCGGCGGAGCTTGAGGCGGAGGCGGGGATGTGAGAGCGGTCTGAGAGGTTTCGGCGAGCTTGCGTCCGAACCGAGTCTCGCCGTTGGGAGAGTTCCCGCTTGTGCTGTGGCGGTCGATGGGGAGCTGCCCCCCGATGGGGTCACCCTTCTGGCAGGCCGGGTTGGTCGTGCATTCTTTGCCTTCGTGGCCTGCGCTGTGGGCGGACGATGCGACCATCGTGAGCCCAAGTAGCGGGACCCAGAATCGGAACGTGGACATGTTTGCTTCTCTCCAATGCGTGCGTGCCTAGCCGTGTGATGTCCGTCCGGACTCGCGAGGCCGATACTGGCGTACGCCGCCATTCCACGCAAGCTCTTGCTCGATCTCCCTGTCTGCTCGCTCTTGCAGCGCCTTCATCCAGCGCGATCCCGCGCCGGCGCGATCCGCGATCCCGCGCCGAGGGTACTTTCTCCGATCCCCACAGCACGATCCCCCTCTGTGCCAGAACCCTTGTCTGGATCAGCGTGGTTCGCCGTGACGAGATCCAGCTTTCCGTCGCCGTTCAAGTCAGCCATCGCAAGCGAGGTCGGGATGGCCCCGGTCCCCGCCAAGGGCAACAAGCCGCCGAGCACCAACGTTCCGGTGCACGGCGGCGGCCCATCAGGGGCCGCAATACCATCCCGGACCATCCCATCCGTGACAGCGTTGCCGCCTCCGTCGGGCCTGCCGGGCGGGTTCACCTTCAAGCCCGAGCTGCACGCCATGGAAAGGGTGAATATTCCGCACACCGCATGGCACAGCCGCATGGGCAGACAGTAGCTGCTCCCGCAGGTTGGGACAACTCCGGTCATACGTCAGTCATCGCATCCCGGACGTGAGGTGAAGTCAGGGCAAGTCCAGCACTGTATTCCGATCTTCGTTCCTGCCGTCAGTGGGCCGTTGGTTATTTCCGCAGCCGTTCGGACGACGCTTATGAGCTGTCCATTGACCGGGCATTTTGTCTTGTCGATGGCGAGCTGCCAGCAGTCGGAGGTAAGGGTATCCGGCGTGGCACCGGGGGAACACATCGGCAGCGACTGAAATGATTCGGTGTATGTGACCTTGCCGGTCGTGGCATCGGTCTGGGGCACGCGATAGACCACGCGACAGTCGGGTTGCAGCCCGGGGCTCACCGGATCGACGTCCATCAGCTTCGCATCGATGCAGAGGTTGTGAAGAACTGACGGTCCTTCGCCGAACGCCCGCATGGCTCGACTGAAGTCCCGTTCGCAAATGCTGAACTTGACGCCGTTGTCGCCGAATTCGTCGATAAAGGCAGAGAGGCGTAGTCCACCTCGGGCGCCCCAGCCCCATGCATCGGCATCGAACGTGTCGGGGTCGCTGGGCTGGTGGTCGGGATCGTAACAAACCGGCCAGGCGTCCCACATTGGCCCCTGCTGGTTGTCGACATCTTCGGTGCCTGGGCCGGGCACGAGGTCGATCTTGTACTTGGCATTCACCAGGTCGGGGCGGCTATCGGCACCTGCGCGGGGCCATCCGAAGATACCGATCACCGCGATCTGCTCGGCCGGATTGGCCTTGAGGGCCTTGATCTCGTTGGCCAGGTGATGGATGTCCTTGAGCGGGCTGCAAGTCGTCGGCCCGCTGGTATCGGTCGCCGCGCTGCCGTCGGTGGGATTGGGGCACGCGTCGGATCGTGCCGCGCAGTCGGCAAAGTTGGCTTCGAATTTGGCGGCGGTGGGATAGCCCGGAGGCACCTGGGTCAGGTTCACGCCATTGCACTGGTGGGCGCGCGTGGCGCACCGGAGGCTCGTCGATTCGCCGCGCAGCTCTGGCTTGTCACCGAACATCCCATCGTTGGTCGCCGCGGAACAGTCATCCTCGTCGCTGAGGATGACCAGGCCCAGGTAGGCTTGCGGGCGAAGGAACGCGTTCTGCAATCCGCTGCTCTGGTTCTGGTGGAGGTTCTGTCCGGCGAGGGCGAATTCCAAGGACTGCAGCTGATGCTCTTGCCCACAACCGAGGGCGCCGAGATTTCCGGCCAAACATCCGAAGACCTGGCTGATGTCCATCGTCGGGTCGTAGCTCGCCGGTTTGCCATGGGCATAATAGTCGAGCCAGAGCGCATCGGGGTTGGCGCCGCAGCCGGCGGCGCCACGCATTTGGAAGTTGCCGAGGTCGCCGAAGCTCTTGTTCGCGTCGGGGCTGGCGGTCGGGCCGCATGCTCCGCTCGTGTATGCCCCGCCCGTGCCGAGGTCGCTGTCGATGATGGCGACCCTGAGGTCGGGGTAGCGTCCGTCCGACGGATCCTTGAGCGCCGCGAGCAGCTTGGGGAACTGTTGCGCGAGCTTGTTCACTTTGGGCGCCATGGAAGGCGAGTTGTCGATCATGAAGACCATGTCGAGCTGTCGGGCGGGCGACACGCTTATGTACACATCGGTTTCTTCACCGATCCCGGCGACCACCGCGCTCCCGGCCGCGCTCTGGCAGCTGGCGAGCACATCCGGCCCCTGGCACGCGACCGGCATCTGGGCACCGCTGGCACCCAAGAAATCCTTGCACAGGCAATAGCGCTTGCAGCAGAGCGGGCCAACCACGAACGGCACCCCGCAGACGAAGCCGCCCCTGCAGCGCGTGTCCTGCGCATCGCTGGCGTTTCGGAGCTCGCCGTCGCAGTCGGAATCGCTGCTGCACTCGCCGGTGCAGGTCGCGCCGGTGGGCGGGTCGACGGCACTCGTCTCGGGATTGAGCGCCGCCTTGAGGCAAAGGCCAGTTGGGCACGTGGCGGCCTTCAGGTTGACGACCCCTTGCGAAGGCCCGGCGTCCACCGTCAGATCGCAGAGCTGCCCAATCGTGTCGCTTCGCTTGCAGCTGAGACTCATCAGCAGAAAAGCGGTCCCGAAACATGCGACGGAACAAAGCCTGTTTTTCATGAGCCTATCGACCTTTCTGCTGGCGGTCCCTGGATTCATCGAGGTCTTGCGGTTGCATCAAGGCAAGAATCGGACCTACTGCCAAGGCCGGAATGACCAAGAAAAATCGGAAGGAACGACCTCCGCTTGCCAACTCCGTTGGCGCCTTCCTTTCTGTCGTTGGCTGGCACTACAATCGCCTTCCGTGTACGGCGAAGCACAGACAAGATTCCAACAGCCGCCCCAAAGGGCGCCAACACATTGGGCCGCGGCAACGTTCTCTAGGTCATGAAGGCCGGCAACACAGCCAACACGGAAGACCTCCTGCTTCACGCGGGATGGCTGCGAAGGTTTGCCGTGGCGCTGGTGAAGGATCTGGACGCGGCCGAGGACATCGTTCAGGAAACCCTGGTATCGGCCTGGCAACGCCCGGCCGAGAACGCCGGGCGGCCCTGGTTGGCCCGCGTGGCGCGCAATTTGGCGATCGACTTTTGGCGAAGCTCGGACCGCCGCGAGCGTCGCGAGTCGGCCGCGGCGGCGGACGTGGGCACGGTGGCAAGTCCCGAGGAGCTCATCGGTGATGCCCAGATCCATCGCGCCGTGGCCGAGGCGGTGGCGGCGCTCGAAGAGCCTTTTCGCCAGACCCTCGTGCTTCGCTTCTTTCATGGCTTTTCATCCGCGGAGATCGCGCGCCATTTGCACATCCCAGGCGGCACCGTGCGGTGGCGGCTCAAGGAAGGCATCGATCGCGTTCGTCGCAGCCTGGACAGCCGCTACGGTCAGATGCGCAAGAATTGGGTGGCAGCCCTGCTGCCCTTGCTAACCGGGCCGGCACCTTGGAACCCTGGCAAGGTTTATCCACGTCCTCGTCTGGTGAGGAAGGGAATCGCGGGCACCAGCCCAGTTACCATCGTCACGGCCAGTGTTTTCGCGGTCGGCCTGCTCGTGATGGTGCACACGGCCCTGTCTCGCCACGACCCAGGCGCGCACCCGGCTCTCCCTGTGGCCGAGGTCCCCGCCGCTGGGCGCGCCGTCTCGAACGCGGAGCGAACGGTTCGGCTCAACCTTCAGGCGCTCGCCTCAACGGCGCGCGAGACCGAGCCGCCGACCAAGCCCGGACCAGGCGAAGCCGACGCGAGCTCTCTGCTTGAGGAGCTGTTGCAGGCGGTTGCGGCCGACGCCTACGACGACTGTGTGGCCAAGGGGTCAGCGTCCTTCAAGGCTGCACTCCGGCCGGCGATGTTTCACAGGCTCAGCACCACGCTGGGCAAGCGTCTGGCGGCAGGCTATCAGCCGACACGCCTCGGTCGACTGCACCGAGGCGAGGGAGAGCTCTGGCTGTTCCGCCTCGAATTCGCCGACGGCGGTGATGATGCCCTGATCAGCATGTTGACGGATGGCTGGCAGGTTGCCGGTTTTCTGATCGACGATCCTCAAACCAACCCAAAAGGAAAATGAACCATGTCCACAGCCAAACCCTTCCCCGTTCTGGCGACCGCCGCGTTTTGTCTTGTGGTGGCGGCGGCGCAGCCCGTCCTGGCCGCGGCCGCTCCGCCCGGGGTGGAACGCGTGCTGGGCAAGATGATCGAGGCCGTCAAGGCCCAGTCGTACGAGGACTTCCTTGCGGAGGCGGATGCCCAGTTCAAATCGCAGTTCAGCCGACAGCAATTCGAAGGTATCTGCGGCATGTACACAGCGCCGCTACGCAAGGGCTATCGGCTCGAGTACCTGGGCCAGCTTCGCCAGCGGAGCGCCTTCGTGCACCTTTGGAAGATCTCCGTCGTCGACGGACAGGACGAGTCCCTGATCAGGCTGGTTCTGAAAGACGGCAAAGTGAGCGGCGTCTGGGTCCAGTGAGGAAGCCGGACTTGACATCGACGCGGCCTCCGCAGAAAACCGGGGCATGCCAAACCTTATCCATGCTCGCGCACGTTCTTCGTTTGTCCGGGTACCCCTGCTCCTCGCCGTCGCGGTTTCGGTCCTCGGGGTCTCGCACCGACCAGCCGCCGCCGATGCCAGCAAGACCTCGCTGCAGATCCTGAGCGCCACCATCAAGGACAAGGTCATCGAGGGTGCGCAGGTCATGTTCCAGAAGACCGGCGACAGCTCGGTCAGCGCGATCACCGACACCAGCGGCAAGATCTCCGTCCCGCGCCCGTTCGGCGCGGATGACCCCAGCACGACCTTGATCGTGAAGAAGGAAGGGTACTCCACCCTGGTGGTGAAGTGCCCCTGCGACGGGCTCAGCTACGCCATCAGCCCGGTGATGACGTCCCTCGACGGGCTGCGCATCGTGCTCAACTGGGGCGCCGAACCGCGCGACATCGATTCGCACCTGGTCTACCCGGGCAACCACGTCTACTTCTCGGCCAAGAGCGGCGAGGACGCGAACCTCGACGTGGACGACATTGATGGCTATGGCCCCGAAACCATCACCATCGAAAAGCGCAAGCCGGGGGTGAAGTACATCTATGCCCTACACAACTTCAGCGACGGCGATCGCAGCGGATCGCGCAGGCTGTCCGACATTGCCAACGCCAAGGTCTTCGTGTACGTCGGTTCGTCCTTGGTGCGCACGTTCACGCCACCCGCCGGGCGCGTAGGCAACACCTGGGTCGCCTTCGCCATCGGCGAGGACGGCGAGTTCTACGACATCAACCGCTTCGCCGACGTCAAAGGCCGCGACAAGGTGGGCACCACCCTGGTCGACATCATCAAGGGCAACCTGGTTTCCGCGCCGGTCATCGCCTCGGGCGGGC
>PMLH01000644.1:0-21341 GCA_003159055.1 Myxococcales bacterium | reverse complement strand
ACAGCAATCTGGGACTTTCCTACCAGAAGCTGGGCCGTCCGGCCGAGGCTCTGTGGGCCAATCGCAAAGCCATCGCGCTGGCTTCCGGCGGGACCGCGCCGACGGTCCGAGCCAGCTCCTACTACAACATCGCGCGCATCTACGAAGAGGCAGGCAAATGGGCCGAGGCCCTGGCCTCTTTCGAGCGTGCAAAGCAAAACAAGCCCCGCCCGCCCTACGACGAGGGCATCGCACGCATGAAGGCGAAGCTGCAGACTTCGCCGTGAGGCGGCAGGCGAGTTGGCCGTGGCTGCTCGCGGCCACGGGGCTGGTGCTGGTTGCCTCACCGGCGAGGGCGGCTGGCCCAGCCGAAGTGGCAACCATCGACCGGCACCTGTGGCCCGAAAGTCTTAGCTCCCGGCACGCGTTCGACCGCGCGTCGCGGGCCGAGATCCTGATCTTCACCTACGAGCTGGGGTTGGCAGCGGCGGAATCTGGCGGACGGTCGGAGGGCGAGCGCCGCTGGGTGGATCAGATGCACGCGCTGCTGGTGGAGAACTTCCGCCAGGCGCGCACGTCGTGTGACCAGGCGAAGGAGCTTGCGTGCGAGGGCCGGGACGCCAGCTTCCAAGACCTGGCCGCGCGGGCGCGGCAGTTCGTCGCCCACCCGCCCGCCGACCTCGCCGCCTGGCTGCTTGCGGCTCGCGACTTTCACCGCGTCTACG
Source organism: Myxococcales bacterium (assembly GCA_003159055.1). Next base: position 20,637 of record PMLH01000644.1, on the reverse strand, counting down.
CGGCAGAGCAGCTCCGGCTGGCCTCGCTCTTTCCCAAGACCACCAGCGAGATCCTCACCTTCGACGAAACCGAGCAGAACGGCACCCTGCTACCTGACGTGAATTTCCTGCTCAGCTTCGACGACGGCCCCTCGGCTCCGGGTGGATACACGGACGCCACCCTGCGCACCTTGCGCGAGCTCGGGGCCAGCGGTGTTTTTTTCGCTCTCGGCAAGAGTCTGGAAGGGCGACGCAAGCTCGATGGGGACGATGCCCTGCGCGCGCTCTACGCGGGCCAGTGTCTAGCGTCGCACGGCTTTGCCCATGGCTCGCACGCTAAGATTCCCGACTGGCGGACGTCCATCGAGACCACGCGCGACCTGGTTCGCGCCATTGCGAAGAGTGCCCCGACGGCGACCGTGCTGTTTCGACCTCCCTACGGACAGCGCACGAAAGAGATCGCCTCCTGGGCAAGCGCCGCCCGGTCGCCCGTCGTCCTGTGGAACATCGACTCGCAAGACTGGAATGCCAAGATGCCGGCCACGGCCGTGCCCGATCGCATGCTCACCCTGATGGCACTGTGGCGCCGCGGAATCTTGCTCTTCCACGACACCCACGCCAAAGCTGCACACGCGTTGCCCGAGCTCGTGCGAACCGCCCGCGCCGCTGGGCTGACCTTTCTCGACTGTCATACCTTCGCGAAAGAAAGACCATAGCAGTTGTCTTGACCGAATCGCATCTGCGAGAGGCGCCGTCGCAGCGTCAGTCGAGCAGAGGGTGCAGCTCGGCCTTGATGGTTGCGGTGCCGTCTTCAGCGACCGTGATTTCTGTGAAGTACGGGTAGTAGCTCGGGTGACTGATCTCGACGCGGTAGAAACCAGGACGGATGAGCTTGTCATGCTTCGCAAGCTCGCCCGCGCGGGCCACAACGGCGTCGTCGAGCAGCACGGCCGCTTCCGGCACGTTGCACTGGACGTGAAGGGTGGCGCTTCCCTCTGAATGGAGGGTGGCGCAGCCAATATTCAAAAAGAGACCGAGGATCGCGACAACAGTCAGGGCTTTCATGTTCTTCACCGATTCTACTCGATAGCTGATGAATCCGGATTTCTCACGCGCAGGGAAAGCAAATCATTGCCAGTCTGGGTTGGAACGACGGCCAACTTGCCAGCCAGCTCGCGCACCAGCGCCTGCTGCAAGGCCAGCCCGCCCAAGCGCGTGAAGACGCGAATCTCGGCCCCGGTCGCCGTGATCTGACGAGCCTCGGTGGCGGTCACGGAGCCCATGCGCTTGCACGCCTGAAGCACGAGAGAGATGGCGCCCGGATCCACGATGTCCACTTGCAGAGTGACAAACGGCGCCGCGCCCACCGACGTCCGCAGTTTCGGCACAACCGCGCGCGCGAGCAAAGCCGCGGTCCGTTCTACGCAGGCCGCGAGAGCGGCGGCCTTGTCCGCGCCAAAGCCGCGACCTTCGTCAACCTGATCGAGAACGGGCCGGCCGGTCGGTCCGCCTGCCGCGAACAAGTGCGCAGCCAGGCTGCACTTGACGCCAACCTGCAAAGCCCCGCGCACCGATCCCTCGTCGTTGTCGCTTTCCGCGACAAACAAGGCGTGCGCGTTCTGTTTCGCAGCGTCGGCAATCAGCTGTGCCTCGGCTGGGGCGCGGCTCAATTGCGAGGCAATTCCCCCCGCAGTCAGGGCGCGCAAGACCACGGGCGTCGCGCTGGGCGAGCCCGCCACCAGCAGCACACTGGCGGCCTTGGGCGCCTGGACCGGCGACGTCGCAGCGCCGGCACCGCGGGCACGATCGATCTCTCGCCGCAAGAGCACATTGTCGACGTCCGCCTCAACCATGACCGTCAGCACCCCGCCCTCGCTGGTCTGCTCGATCAGGCGATAGCTGCGCACGAGCTTCTGCGCGGCGTTGCCGAGCGATGCCTTCAGCTGGACGACGCCCGCGGGCCATGGTTGGGGCAACGGCTCACCCTCCTTCAGGACCTCGGCGAAGGCGCGCTCGACCGCTTGCCTGAGCGCATCCGCGATGGCGCGCTTCTTCGCGGAAACCGCGTTGCCAGCCACGATCGGAGCCTCCGCCTTCACCATACGTTCGTTTGGCTCCGGCGTTTGGGCAGAAACGTCGACGGCTGCAAACAAGCAGACAGCAGCAAACAAGCTTGGCATCGCTTTCATGGCGCCTTCTCAAGGTAGATCACAACCGTGGATCCGGCGAGTGAATCGACACCGCCAACCGCAGCCGGAACGAGCAAACGTCCCTTGTCGTCGCGCTCGACGCGAATTGCGTCGCGCGGCCCATCAGCCGCTGACCGGTAGGTCGCAAATCCGAGCTGCGCTTCCCGTCCGGCAACCATGATGATGGGTGCAAATTCCAGCGGCATGGCTGTGACCTTCAACGCGACCGCGGCTGGCTTGGCCTGGATCACGTCGAAAAACCGGAGCGCCAGCCAAAGCACGACCCCGCCGTCCGACTGATACTCGATCCTGGTCACCGTCGCGTGCTTGAGGGCGTCTCTCTCGTCGAGCTTCTTGCCGTGGGCGACGATGGCCAAGGCTGCCCCTAGCTTCTCCTCTGCGGCCGCGCGTGCACGTCGCTCGGCGCCGGGGCGCGCTGTGTTCGGCCCGGGCATGCGAATGTCGGCGGCCGATCCCGCCTGCGCGGTGATGGTTCCCGCCGACCAGTCGACCTCCGCGCCGGCGACGGTGTGCTTGAACGCAGCCGCCTCCTTGCCGTGCGCCAGCATGGGCACGAGCAGCAGCACGAGCGGCAGCAGCCGGGCTATTCCCATTCGATGGTGGCCGGCGGCTTCGACGAGATGTCGTACACGACCCGGTTGATCCCGCGCACCTCGTTCACGATGCGCGACGACAGAGTGGCCAGCAGATCGTGCGGCAGCGGCACCCAATCCGCGGTCATGCCGTCGCGCGAGTGAACCGCGCGAATCGCCAGCACGTTGGCATAGGTGCGTTCGTCGCCCATCACACCCACGGTTCGCACCGGCAAGAGCACGCCGAAGGACTGCCAGATGCTTTCATAGAGACCGGCCGAGCGGATTTCCTCGTCGATGATCACGTCCGCCGCGCGCAGGATGTCGCACGCCGCTTGGGTGACCGGACCGAGCACCCGCACCGCCAGCCCCGGTCCCGGGAAAGGCTGTCGCCAGAGCATGTCGTGCGGAAGACCGCACTCGGCGCCGAGCGCACGCACCTCGTCCTTGAAAAGCTCGCGCAAAGGCTCGATGAGCTTCAGCTTCATCTTTTCGGGAAGCCCGCCCACGTTGTGGTGCGACTTGATGGTCGCCGACGGTCCCTTGTGCGAGACCGACTCAATCACGTCGGGATAGAGCGTTCCTTGCACCAAGAAGTCGGCCCCGCCGAGGTTACGCGCCTCCTCCTCGAACACCGCGATGAACTCGCCCCCGATGATCTTGCGCTTCTGCTCTGGATCCTCGACCCCGGCCAGCTTCGACAAGAATCGCTCGGCGGCATCGACCACCACCAGGTTCATCTTGAAGGCGCCGCGGAACAGGGTTTCGACCTGCACCGCTTCGCGCGCGCGCAGAAGGCCGTTGTCCACGAAGATGCAAGTCAGGCGATCCCCGATCGCTTTGTGCACGAGCGACGCGGCCACCGACGAATCCACGCCACCGGAAAGCCCACAGATCACGCGGCCGCTGCCGGCCGTCCGATTGACCTCGGCCACGGCCTCTTCCACGAAGTTGGCCATGGTCCAGCTGGGCTCGCACTTGCAGATCCGGAACAGGAAGTTGCCCAGGATTTCCATGCCGCGCGGGGTGTGCGCGACCTCGGGGTGGAACTGCACGCCCCAGAACCTCCGTCCGGCGTCTTCGACCGCGGCAAACGGACAGTTTGGGCTGGTCCCGACGCAGCGGAAGCCCTCGGGCAACGATTCCACGCGGTCGCCGTGACTCATCCACACCGCGATGTCGTCGCCGACCGAGAAACCATGGAACAGCTCACACGCCTGTTCCAAATGAACCGTCGCGCGCCCGTATTCGCGATGGGTAGCAGGCACGACCTTACCGCCGAGGAGCAGGCTGGTCAGCTGCACGCCATAGCAGATCCCGAGGATGGGCACGCCGAGATCGAGAATCTCCGCCGAAATCCGCGGCGCACCCCGGTCGTACACCGATGACGGCCCGCCGGACAGGATGATGCCGGTCGGCTGCATCGCGCGGATGCGTTCCAGCGGAAAGTTGAATGGCTGGATTTCCGAATAGACGTTCTGCTCGCGCACCCGCCTGGCGATGAGCTGCGTGTATTGCGACCCGAAATCGAGAATCAGGATGACTTGCTTGGCTGACATGCTTTGCTGTGGCCTTACTGCTCGACGCGGTAGTTGGGTGCTTCCTTGGTGATGATGACGTCGTGCACGTGCGATTCACGCAGACCCGAGCTGGTGATCTTGATGAAGCGGGCCTTGGTGCGCAGGTCGTCCAGGCTCTTGCAGCCGCAGTACCCCATGCCCGAGCGCAAGCCACCGATCATTTGATACAGAGACTGCGACAAGCTGCCGCGGTAGGGAACCCGCCCTTCGATGCCTTCGGGCACCAGTTTCGCCTCGGTGGTTATTTCGGACTGGAAGTAGCGATCCTTGCTGCCGGCGCGCATGGCCGCGACCGAGCCCATGCCGCGGTAGAGTTTGTAGCTGCGGCCTTGGTAAAGGATGATCTCGCCCGGCGCCTCGTCGGTGCCGGCGAACAGACTTCCAATCATGACCGTGTGCGCACCGGCGGCGATGGCCTTGACCAAATCGCCCGAGTACTTGATGCCACCGTCGGAAATGACGCGAACGTCGGTCTTCGCCAGTACGCGCGCGCAATCGGAAACCGCGGTGACTTGGGGAACGCCGATGCCAGCCACCACGCGCGTGGTGCAGATCGAGCCCGGTCCCATGCCGACCTTCACCGCGTCCGCGCCCGCTTTGGCCAGCGCCAACGCCCCGTCGGCCGTGGCGACGTTGCCCGCGATGATCTGCGCCTTAGGAAAGGTCTTGCGCACGTCTGCCACCGATTCCAGCACCGCCTTGGAATGCCCGTGCGCGGTGTCGATGCAGATCACGTCGCAACCGGCGTGCAGCAGCGCCGCCACACGCGCCTGAAGCTCTGCGCCCGTGGTCACGGCCGCACCCACGCGCAGGCGGCCGAGCTCGTCCTTGGCAGCGTTCGGGTGCTGCTGCGCCTTCTCGATGTCTTTGATGGTGATGAGGCCGTGCAGCTTGCCAGCGTTGTCGATGACCAACAGCTTTTCGATGCGGTTCTTGTGCAGCAGCTCCTTCGAGCCTTCCAGGCTCATGCCTTCGTGGGCGGTGATGAGATTCGTGGTCATCACATCGCGCACCGGCTGATCCAGATTGCGTTCGAAGCGCACGTCGCGGTTGGTGAGAATGCCGACCGGCTTGCCGTCGCGCCCGACCACAGGCAGACCCGAGATGTTGTGGCGACGCATCAGCTCCAGCGCCGCGAACAGCTTCTGGTCGGGATCGATGGTGACCGGGTCGATGACCACGCCGGTCTCGGCCTTCTTCACCTTGGTCACCTCGAGCACCTGCTCGTCGATGGTCATATTTTTGTGGATGACGCCAAGGCCCCCCTCACGCGCCATGCAGATGGCCGTCGGGGCTTCGGTCACGGTGTCCATGGCCGAAGACAGGATCGGAATGGCCAGGGTGATGCTCGCTGTCAGGTGCGAACGAACATCGACATCCTTGGGAAGAACCTCGCTCTCGGCCGGGACAAGCAGAACGTCGTCGAAGGTGAGAGCCTCGCGCAAAGGACCGTCAAGCAGCATCTCGGGACACTATACATTTGCGGCGCACACTTCAAGAGCTACGCGCACGACGCGCTGAAATCGCGAAGAAGATCAGCGACCATTCGCCCTAACGCGTCTTCGGGGCAAACCGACGAACCAAGTCCGCGAGGCCAACAACCTGCACACGAAGCTCCCCCACTCGCCTCTCCGACGGCTTCTCCACATCAGCCCCGACCAGGTAGTTGTCACCCTGCGGATAGGCGCGCCGGAATGCCGCAAGCCCTGTTGTGTCTCCGGCTCGCGTCGCGGACCACTTGCACTCGATCGCGATGGGCGCTTGACCGCGACGAGAAATCACGAAATCGACCTCGTGGCCGCGTAAGTCGCGCCAGTACCCGACGGATTGCCCTGGGAAGTGGCTTTGCAGCTCGTTCAGGACAAAATGCTCCCAAAGCTTTCCTAGGTCATCGGTTCGCAACTGCTGCCATCCACGGTAGTAGGCGACGAAGCCGGTATCGAACCCGTAGACCTTCGGAGCGGCCACGATCTCGGTTCGCCGACGCGACGAGAAGGGTCGCACCACGTGAGCGACGCGCGTGGCTTCGAGAACCGCCAGGTAGTTTCCAATGGTGGTTCGGCTGACTTCGCACGGGCCGGCGAAGCTGGTGGCTTCAAAGATACCGCCGCTGCTCACCAGAACGAGCTCGACGAAACGAAGAAACGAGGCGCGCCGTTCGAGACGGAACATCTCCTGGATGTCCTTGGCCCAGTAGGCATCCATCCACTCTTGGAAGTCGCGTTCAGGAAGAAGGTCAGCCTGGTAGAACGGTGGCAAACCGCCGCGCCCTAGCCGATGACCAAGGTCGCCGCCGCCAAACTCGGCAACGTCGACACTCATCATGGGCAGAAGGTGGATTTCGACCTTCCGCCCCGTCAACGTGTCCTTGAATTTGGCCGCGGCCGAGAGCGTCGAGGAGCCTGTGGCCACGACCTTCACCTGGGGGAAATGATCTGCCGCGATCTTGAGCAGCTCGGCAGGCTCCGGTAGCCGGTGGATTTCGTCGAGGACGACTCGCTTCCCTTTGAGCGATTTCAGGAAGGCTTCCGGGTCGCTCATGGTTGCGCGCAGGCGCGGCAACTCGCAGTCGAAGTACTCGGCGTCGGCGAGACTTTGGGTAAGCATGGTTTTTCCGACGCGACGAACACCGGAGAGCCAAATGACCGAGCGTCTCCGCCAAGCCGCCTCGATCTGACCGAGCCAAAACGAGCGATGAATCATATGCAACCAGGGTTGCATATACTGTCAGTAAACGCAAGTAGCGTGGCGTTTGCTCGGATGGTCGGAGGTGCCCTTGAAACAACCAGGGATTCGGTCGGCCGAACGAATCTCGTTGACTGCCGAATTACCATTCGGCACACTGAACACAAATTCGGCGTTGAACAACCGTCAGTCAGAAAGCTCGAACATGAAGGCTGTACAAAGACGAGAACGCGAAATCGCACACGCGCGTCTGGATATCCTGGAAGCGGCGGTGCGGGCCCTTGCGCGATCGGGGCTTCATAGCACCACCATGCAGGACATCGCGCGCGAGGCCGGCTACACGGCGGCATCGCTTTACACCTACTTCAAGAGCAAGCAGGAAATCGTCGATGCGATGTCGAACCACCTGACCGACGAGTACGTGCAGGTGTTCGACCAGCCGCTGCCCAGCGGGCTCAGCTTTCGCCAACGCTTCGAGCTGGCCTTGCATCGGCAACTCGAGCTTGCGGAAAAGCGCCGCGACGTCTTCACCATCTTTCTCAACGATGAAGGGTATGGCGGCCATCCCTGTTCATCCGAAAGCCAGACTTTTCACAACAACTTTGAACGCCGCATCGAATGCCTGTCGGGGTGGCTTCTCCGAAACGCGAAACCCGACGATCTGGGAGGCAACGATCCCAACATCGTCGCCCGCCTGCTGTTTGGCATGGCGTTCGGACTTTTCCACCAGACGGGCGACAAGACGCCGCCAACCACCTTCGTCGATTACGCGCCCATCCTCACCGAGTTCTTCTTTCACGGCGTAAGCAGCAAGCCTAAGACCGGAGCACGCAAGAAATGAATAGGATCATCAAACCCGCGCTGGTTCGTCGCCAGCAAAGCTGGCGAGCTTTCCACGCCACCAGCCTCGCTCTCATCCTCACCGCGACCTTGGCGCCGCTGGGCGCACGCGCAGAAACGCTGACCCTCGACCAGTGTGTGGCGATCGCGCTGAAGGAAAATCCCGAAGTCGCAGGCGCCAACTACGAAGTTGAGGCCGCGGTGGCAAAGAAAAATTCCGCCCGCGGCGGGTACAGTCCGCGGCTGAAGATGGATGCGGGGTTTCAGCGGTGGGATAGCGAGTTTTCGGCGCCCCTCTTTGGAATGGTTGCTCAGGCGTGTTCGGAGGCTTATTGCAATCACGACATCCTAAATGCGCCGTTCGTCCTTCGCCCACAATGGACGTGGTCCGTTGGGGTGACCGCGGCTCAGCCCATCGGCGCGCTGTGGACCGTCCGCGAGGCGAATGTCCTCACGAAGCTCGGCATCGATGTCGCCGAGATCAAACGCAAGAGCGCACGGCGGGACGTGGCTTTCCAGGTGACCGAGGGCTACTATCGTTTGCTCCAGGCGAAGGCCCTTGCCGCGGTGGCAGAGAAGTCGGTCGAACAGGTCACCGCTCAGGTAAAACGCGCACGCACCTTTTTTGAACGCGGAGCGGTCGCCAAGAACGACGTCCTGCGCGCAGAGCTTGGATTGGCCGCGGCCCAGCAGCGCCTCATTCAAGCGAACGGCATGGTCAGTCTCGCAAGTGGCCGTCTGGCGACGATCATGGGCCGGTCCCCGGACATGGAAGTCAACGCCGTGGACATCACAGGCGAACCCATCGCTCTGCCCTCGGTTCCGGTCAACCAGGCCGAACAGCGAGCTGTGGACACCCGCTTCGAGCTCAAGGAGATTTCGGCCCGCATCGACCAGGCCACAACCGGCGTGCGCATGGCGAAATCGAAGATGATTCCGCAAGTGAACGCAGTGGCCAACTATACGCGACAGACGTCGTCCCTCCTGGGCCTTCCGAAGTCCTGGTTCATCGGCGCCACCGCTTCATGGGACATCTGGGAGGGCGGCAGCACCTACTACGGCATCGATGAGTCCAAGGCCCAACTTGCCCAGGCCATCGAGGCCCGCCGCAAGGCCGAAGACATGATTCGCCTCGACGCCCGCAACGCCCACGTCGGCGTAACCACCTCGGCCGAGGCGCTTGACGTCTCCAACCATGCCGTCGAGCAAGCGGAGGAGAACTTCCGCATCGAACAGAAGCGCTACGAGAGCACGAGCAACACGTCCTTCGACGTCCTCGACGCCGAGACCCAACTGACCACAGCCCGCGGCCAACACCAAGCCGCGACCTATGACCTCATCATCGCAAAGTCGAACCTCGATCGCGCCATGGGCGACATCATCAAGGCCGCACAATGACCACCATCCAGCAGAGGAATAGCATCATGTCTCGCACCCTACTCGTCAGCTTCAGTCTCTCTTTGGTGTTCGTGGCATCTTGTGAGCGTGGGGGCGACGTCGCACGCTTGCCGCCGACATCTTCCGCGCTGGCCGTGCAACCGGCGCCGAAAGCCGAACCTGCGTCGAAGCCCGTAGCGGCCCCCGTGGCGGCAGCCGAAAAGCCGGCAGACTCTGCCGACAAGGGTTCCGCGGACACGATTCCCGCGCCACCGTCCGGCAGCGCTTTCCTGTCTGGCCAAACCGAGGCGCACCGCCGCAGTACCCTGACCCCGAAGGTGTCCAGCACGGTCACGCGCGTGCTCGTGCGCGACGGCGACATCGTCAAGAACGGCCAAGCGCTCGTGGTTCTCGACACCCAGGATTTCGCCTTGCGCACGCAGCAGGCCGAGGCAGGCCTCCAGGCCGCCAAGGTGCAGCTGGATTCTGCCAAGCTGGACTGGAACCGCACCAGGGCGCTGCTCGACGATAAGGCCGTCCCACAAAGTCAGTTCGACATGGCCGACGCCCGCTTCAAAGGTGCGCAGGCCGGGGTCCTTCAAGCCGAAACCGCGGTAGCGATGGGCCGCAAGGCGCTGCGCGATGCGACGATCCATGCCCCCTTCAACGGCATCATCGTCAAGCGCATGGTCAACGAGGGCGAATACGCCTCGGTCATGCCGGCCACGCCCTTGGTCATCATCGAAGAAGTCGACCCGCTCGATCTGCGCGTCCAGATTCCGTCGACCGACCTCAACAAGGCCAAGGCCGGCGACACCATTCAGGTGCGCTTTCCCGCCACCGGGCAAAACCTCACCGCGCGCCTGACCCGCGTGGTCGCGGCGATGGATCCTCGCACTCGCACCTTCTCGGCCATCGCTGAGCTGCCGAACAAAGACCACAGCTTGCGCTCGGGCCTTTACGCAGAGGTCACGTTCGGTGGAAGCAAGCCTGCGGCGGTCGAGGCACCGGCCGCGAAGGCCAAGCCTGTCGCCCGCAAGCCGGCCGCGAGCAAGCCGGCCGCGAGCAAGCCAGCCGCGAAGAAGGCCTCTCCCGTCGCCCGCAAGGACTAGCCATGAAACTTGCTGACATATCCATCAAACGTCCCGTCTTCGCGACGGTGATGGTGAGCGTCCTCGCCGTGTTCGGCGTGTGGGGATACAAGCAGCTCTCCATCGACATGTTCCCCGACGTTGAGTTTCCTATCTGCACGGTCACCGCAACCTACCCGGGCGCCGATCCGGAAACCATCGAATCACGCGTCGTCGACAAGCTGGAAGAAGCCATTAGTGCGGTCAGCGGCATCAAGACCCTGCGCTCGACCTCGATGGAAAGCGTCGGGTTGGTGTTCGTGCAGTTTGAGCTGGAGCGCAAGGCCGACCAGGCGGTGCAGGACGTGCGCGACAAAGTCTCCGGCGCGCTCAAGAATCTGCCATCGGACTTGGAGCCGCCCTTGGTCGAGCGTCTCGACATCGGCGCAGCTCCGGTTGTGTCCATCGCCCTGGCCGGCAACATCCCAAAGCGCGACCTGACAGACATTGCAAAGAACACCATCAAGCAGCGGCTCCAGGCCATCAACGGTGTTGGCACCATCGACATCGTCGGCGGGCAGGAGCGAGAGTTCCACGTCTGGATCGATCCGCAGCGCCTGGATTCATTCGGGCTTGCGCCTGGCGACGTCGCCCAAGCGGTCGCAGCACAAAACGTCGAAATTCCAGGCGGTCGCCTCGACTCCGGCGCGCTGGAGTTCTCGATCAAAACGCGCGGCCAAGTGCACACCGGCGAAGAGCTCGGCAACATCATCATCACCGCCTCTGGCGGCTCGCCCGTGCGCATCCGAGACGTCGCCCGGGTCGAGGACGGAGAGCAAGAGCGGCGTTCCTACGCCACTTTCAGCGGCAAGTCCTCGGTCACCATGGTCGTCCGCAAGCAGTCCGGCTCGAACACTGTCGACGTCGCCCACAAGGTGAAAGCGGCCATCGAGAAGCTGAAGCCGCAGTTCCCACAGGTGACGATGCAGATTGCCTCGGACAACTCAGTCTTCACCGAACGCGCTATCGACGACGTGAAGTTCGACCTTCTGTTCGGGGCCGCGCTCGCCATTCTGATCATCATGTTCTTCTTGCATGACTGGCGTGCCACCCTGATCAGCGCCACTGCCCTGCCCGTCTCGGTCATCTCGACCTTCGCGTTCATCTACTTCATGGGCTACACGCTCAACATGATGACCATGCTGGCACTGTCACTCTCGATCGGTATCTTGATCGATGACGCCATCGTCGTCATCGAGAACATCCACCGCCACCTGGAAATGGGCAAGTCCCCCATGAAAGCGGCGGGCGAAGCCACCGCCGAGATCGGGCTGGCCGTCATGGCCACCACCGCGTCGATCCTCGCGGTGTTCGTCCCGGTCGCAACCATGAAGGGCATGATCGGACGCTTCTTCGTCCAGTTCGGCCTGACCGTGGCGTTCGCGGTTGCAGTCTCGCTGTTCGTGGCGTTTACCCTGACGCCCATGCTGTCCTCCCGCTTCCTGCGCGCGCACGCCACCAAGGGGCCCATCGGCAAAGCCATCGAGGGTTTCCTCGACGCCATCGAGCACGCCTACAGCCGGCTGCTGTCCGGAGCCTTGCGCCACCGATTCCTGACCGTGCTTGTCGCTATCGGGGTCTTCGTGGCCAGCATCTATCTGGCTGCCAAGGTGCCCAAGGAGTTCATGGCCGTCGAAGATCGCGGGCAGTTCATGGTGAAACTGGAAATGCCAAGCGGTTCTTCGCTGGGAGCCACCGAAACCATGGCCGAGTCTGTCGCGACCAAGCTGCGGGGAGTTCCAGGCGTCGCCGACACCCTGGTGACCATCGGCGGCTCTGCGCTGGCCGAAGTCAATCGTGCGGAAATCCAGGTCAACTTGGTCGCGAAGAAGAAGCGCAGTTTCTCCCAAGCCGAGATGATCAACTACACGCGCAATCAGATTTCCGCGTGGCTGGGGCGCCCTGAAATCAATGTCGCCGTGGAGCCTTTCAATATGACCGGTGCCAGCAGCGGCGCCATCCGTAACTCCATGGTGCAGTTCAACGTTCGCGGTAAGTACTACGCCGACATCAGCAAGGCCACCGACGAGATCATCAAATCACTTCAAGCCGAAGAGGTGGTGGTCGATACCAAGAAGCAGAAGGCGTATGTCGACCTCGACACCTCCTACCGTGGCGGCAAGCCTGAGCTGGCCGTCAACATCGACCGCGACCGCGCGGCTGACCTGGGCGTCCCGATGGCCGTGATCGCCATGACCTTGCGCAGCCTGATGGCCGACGACAAGGTCTCCGAAATGACGGCCGACGGGCAGCGCTACGACATCCGAATGAAGCTCGACGAGAAATTCCGGCAGAACGCCCGCGATCTGATGGCGCTCAAGGTTCGCGCGACCACCGGACAACTGGTGGATCTGTCCAACGTGGTGTCGATCGTCGATGGCGATGGGCCCGGCAAAATCGAGCGACAGAATCGCCAGCGACAGATCACCGTCTTCGCCAACCTGAGCGGCATCGCCCTCGGTGCGGCCACCCAGCAAGTCGAGAGCATCGCCAAGAAGGTCGTTCCATCCACCATGACCACCGACTGGGCCGGTCAGGCGGACATCATGCGCGAGTCGATGGGCTACTTGCTCTCGGCACTCCTCCTGGCGGTCATCATCGTGTACCTGGTTCTCGCCGCCCAGTTCGAGAGCTTCCTGCACCCGCTGACCATCATGCTGTCTTTGCCCTTGTCCATGGTGGGAGCGCTCGGTGCCATCGCCCTCACGCACAGCATGCTCAACATCATGACCATGATCGGTATCATCCTGCTCATGGGTCTCGTGACCAAGAACGCCATCTTGCTCGTCGACTACGCCAACACCTTGCGCCGCAGGGGCATCGCGCGCAAAGAGGCATTGCTCAAGGCGGGCGCGGTTCGGCTGCGCCCAATTTTGATGACCACCGGAGCGATGGTCTTCGGCATGGCGCCGGTGGCGCTTGGGATCTCTGAAGGCGGCGAGTTGCGAGCCCCAATGGCCATCGCCGTGATCGGTGGTCTCATAACCTCGACCCTACTGACCTTGGTCATCGTTCCCGTTGCCTACACCATCATCGACGCCATCGCCGAACGCACGCTCGGACACGTCACCGTCATGAAGGAAGGTGAAGAGACACCTCTGCAGGCTGCGGCCACCCACGGGTAGGAGAGAGCGCAGAGCGGATTGAGAGCACAGAGAGAGCTTTGAGCTGCCCCATCCTCTGTGCTCTCCAAGGCCTCAGCGCTCTCTGCTTTGTCGCAGATAGTTCTCTTTGGTTCGCATGTATTTGGCCGCCAGCGCGCGGTGCTCGTCGGCCATGCAGGCGTCGATAGTGCGCACCACCTTCGCTGGCACGCCGAGCACCAGGCTATGGGGCGGAATCACGGTGCGCTGGGTGACCAGGGAACCGGCGCCGACGATAGACCCCTCGCCGATCACACAGTCATCAAGCACCGTCGCCTGCATGCCGATGAGACACGCGTCTTCCACGCGGCACGCGTGCAGCACCACCCGGTGGCCGACCACCACGTCGGCGCCCACCACGCAAGGCGTGTTGTCCGCGACATGCATGACACTGCCGTCTTGAATGTTGGAACGATCCCCGACGATGACCGGCGCCAGGTCGCCGCGCGCAACGGCGTTGTACCAAAACGAGACATCGCGGCCGAGGCGGACGTCCCCGACCACGGCAGCGCCGGGCGCGATCAATACGCCGTCGCCCAGCTCGGGAATCAATCGGAGGTAGCGGTCGATCACCGCCCTCGGGAAACGCTTGCGCAGCGATTCGATCCGCTCGTCCAGCTGGTCAGCGTCGGGCAGCGGGCCCGCAATCACCTCGACAGAAGACGTAATGGTCGCCATGGTAGCCGCAACGCTAGCCCTCCTGCTCTATCGACGTCAATCACCTGTCGGGACAGGCCCGTCAGATGCTGGGAACGTCGGTCAACATCTCGTACATCTCTTGAGCCCGATGGTCTTGCGGATCCTGCGCCAGCGCCTGCCGGAACACATGGGCCGCATCGAAAACCCTGTGCGCGTTGTAGTACGCCATGCCAAGGTGGTGGGCGGCGGCCTGGTCGGCAGGACAGACCTCAAGCACGCGCTTGAAATTGGCGATGGCCTGCTCGTATTTGCCGAGCGAGGCGTAGTTGACGCCCAAATGGTAGTTGGCAATCACCGAGGACGGATTCAGCGCGAGCAGATGGCGGAAGGCTGCGATGGCCTCGGTCTGCTTGCCCACGTGATAGTACGTGATGCCAAGCCAGTAGTACGCGCCTAGATAGTCGCGGCTCAGCTCCACGCACCTTTCCAGCGACCTTATCGCCAGCGCAATTTGACCCGCTCGATAATACGACAAGGCCATATCGTAAAGAGCATCTGGATAGTCCGGTTTTAGCGCGATCGCCTGCTTAAATGCCTCGATCGACTTCTCCAGCTCTCCGGCCCGATAGTACAAGTTGCCGAGTCCCGACAGCAGGTGGGCATTTCCCGGAGCCAGTTCGCTCGCCTTCTTGAGCGCCGCGATAGACGTCGTCAGATCGTCGCCGTTCACGCGCAGGCTGAGTGCCTTGCGTGCCCAGTATTGCGGGTCATCTTCGTCGGTGAAGGGAACCCCGCACAGCGGGCAATACTTGTAGTCCGAAGGAAAATCTTTCGCGCACGTCGTACAAGAAGTCATGGTAACCCCCGATCGGAAACAGCCTGGCGAGCCACCCCGGTCGCAAGGCCGCCTCCCTATCAGGAATTATCCCCTTCCCACGCGCGTCTGGCTACCATAAAAAGCGTACCAATTCGGTCCCTATTCATCCGACCGATGACGTTCATCTCGATGCCCTTGGGACAGACCGCGGAACATTCGGTGACCGCGGTACAATGCCCGAAGCCTTCCTTGTCCATCGCGCTGACCATTGACTCGGCCCGGTTCCAGCGCTCGGGCTGCCCCTGCGGCAGAAGGCCAAGGTGCGATATCTTCGCCCCCACGAACAACATCGCCGACGCATTGGGGCAGGCAGCCACGCAGGCACCGCATCCGATGCAGGCAGCGGCATCCATGGCGGCGTCCGCCTTCGCCTTCGCCACTGGGACCGCGTTTCCGTCGGGCGCGGCCCCGGTCGATGCGCTGACAAATCCCCCGGCCGCGATGATTCGGTCGAGCGCACCCCGATCGACGACGAGGTCGCGCAACACCGGGAACGGCTTGGCTCGAAAAGGCTCGATGACGATGGTCTGCCCGTCGCGAAACTGCCGCATGTGCAGCTGGCACGTGGTGGTCCCAGGCCGCGGCCCGTGCGGAACGCCGTTGATGACCACGCCGCACGATCCGCAGATGCCTTCTCGACAGTCGTGGTCAAAGGCGATGGGGCGCTGCCCGGCCACGATCATGCGCTCGTTGACCACATCCAGCATCTCCAAGAAAGACATCGCAGGGGTGACGTCGTCCACGTCGATCCGCTGCAGACGCCCTGGTGCTTCGGGGCTTTCCTGGCGCCACACCTTCAGAACCAACTTCATTGCGCTGCGCCTCCCGTCATCATTTGTAGCTCCGCTGGGCCAGATGCGCGGTCTCGAAGCTGAGCGGTTCCTTGTGGAGAAGCGCCTGCTTCTCGTCGCCCCGGTGCTCCCACACGGCGACGTGGGCAAAGTCGGCGTCGTTGCGCCTGGCCTCACCATCCGCGGTCTGAAACTCCTCGCGAAAGTGGCATCCGCAAGACTCCGCCCTTTCAAGAGCGTCCCGACACATCAGCTCGCCGAATTCCATGAAATCCGCGACCCGTCCTGCGTATTCCAACGCCTGGTTGAGCTCGGCTCCGCTGCCCGGGACGATGACCTCATTCCAGAATTCATCCCGCAGCTGCGGGATCCGGTCCCGCGCCGCACGCAGTCCGGCTTCGTTGCGCGCCATCCCGCAATTGTCCCACAGCAGCTTGCCCAGCTCGCGATGAAAGGACATCGCGGTTCGCTTGCCCTTGTTGCCTATCAGCTTCTTGATCCGGCCAGCAAGCTCCACCTCGACCCGCCGGAATTCCGGACCGCCGGTGTCTACTTTCGCAAGCTTGTTCGATCCCAGGTAGTTTCCGATGGTGGCGGGTATGATGAAGTAGCCATCGGCCAACCCCTGCATCAGGGCCGAAGCACCAAGGCGATTGGCACCATGGTCCGAGAAATTGGCCTCCCCGAGCACGAACAAGCCCGGAATCGTGCTCATGAGGTTGTAGTCCACCCAAAGCCCGCCCATGGTGTAGTGCACGGCGGGGTAGATCCGCATGGGAACCCGATAGGGATCGTCGTCGGTAATCCGCTCGTACATTTCAAACAGATTTGCGTACCGCTCGCGAATGGCGGACTCGCCCAAGCGAGTGATCGCGTCCGCGAAATCCAGGTACACACCTCGCCCGCCCGGCCCCACGCCCCGCCCCTCGTCGCACACCGACTTCGCAGCACGGCTGGCCACGTCCCGCGGAACCAAGTTGCCAAAGGCCGGGTAGCGTCGCTCAAGGAAATAGTCACGCTCAGCCTCCGGAATGGCCCCGGGCTTGCGAGCGTCGCCCGCCTTGGTTGGCACCCAGACCCGGCCGTCGTTGCGCAACGATTCGCTCATCAAGGTCAGCTTCGACTGGTGCTCGCCCGACACGGGAATGCAGGTCGGGTGGATCTGCGTAAAGCACGGATTGGCAAATCCCGCGCCATGCTTGTACGCGCGCCAGGTCGCGGTCACGTTGCAGCCTTTGGCGTTGGTCGACAGGAAAAACACGTTGCCGTACCCGCCGGTGGCCAAGACAACGGCGTCGCCAGCGTGCGATTCGATCTTCCCCGTCACCAGATCGCGCGTCACGATCCCACGCGCATGACCGTCGACCAGCACCAGATCCAACATCTCGGTGCGCGGGAACATGGTTACCTTCCCGGCGGCTATCTGTCGCTCAAGCGCCTGGTACGCGCCGAGCAGCAGCTGCTGCCCAGTTTGCCCCCGCGCATAGAACGTCCGCGACACCTGCGCCCCGCCAAACGAGCGGTTGGCCAAATAGCCGCTGTATTCCCGAGCGAACGGCACGCCTTGCGCGACGCACTGGTCGATGATGGCCGCGGATAGTTCGGCCAGGCGATAGACGTTCGGCTCGCGTGCACGAAAATCCCCGCCCTTGATGGTGTCGTAGAAAAGGCGAAAGACGCTGTCGCCATCGTTCTGGTAGCTCTTCGCGGCGTTGATTCCCCCCTGCGCGGCGATACTGTGCGCGCGCCGTGGGCTGTCCTGGTAACAGAAGCAACGCACGTTGTAACCCAGTTCGGCCAGCGACGCCGAGGCCGACGCGCCCGCGAGTCCCGAGCCAACCACGATGATGTTGAACTTCCGCTTGTTGGCGGGGTTCACGAGTTTCATCTCGAACCTGTGCCGCGACCAAGCCGTATCAAGCGGTCCCGCCGGGGCATTCGATTTCAGTTCCATCGTGGACTAGCCCCCCACCAGCTTGAAGAAGATTGCACAGGGCAAGAAGATGAACCCGGCAACAAGCACCAGGGTCGCACCGCCAACTACCGTGCGAATCAAACCGTCGATGCGCTCGTCTCGGACTCCGATCGACTGGAACATGCTGTAACCGCCGTGCACGAGGTGCAACCCGACCAAACTGGTCCCGATCACGTATAGCCACACCACCCACCCGTACTGAAAACTGTTCCAGATGTTGGCGTACACGTCCCCCTCGACGTATGGCGCTGGCGTCACCTTCAAGCCCCAGGTGAAATGCGCAATGTGGAAAAGCACGAAGGCCAGGACCAGCGGGCCTGAATATTTCATTGTCCTCGCCGCGTAGGAAGGTGTGCGCCAGCGTTTCATCTGATACCCGACCGGACGCGCAGCCCATTGGCGAAGGACCAACGCGGTCGCGGTCCAGATGTGCACGACCACAGCCAGCAAGATCACGCCCCGGGCGGTCCAAAGTGCCGCTGGCGAAATCCGGAGCAGGCTGCCATACCCGTTGATGGTGGCTGGACCCTTGAAGAAGAGCATCATGCCGACCAAGTGCTCGACGCAGAACCCAAAAAGGATAAACCCCGAAACGGCCATCTGCACCTTCAACCCAATGGTGGATCGCAGAAACGACCAGAGCGCAGCCATGGGTTTTACTTACCATGTCCTAGCGCGACGTCACCACAAAATATCGAACCTGCGGTCCTGATTTCGTCGATTCCACCGCGGCCCTCCGTTAACCGGTGCGCCCTACTCCTGTTTTTTGCGCCATGGCGGTCTTCCTCCACGCTCAGCCTCTGCCGCCTCATCCTCAGGCAACACTTGTCGCGGCCTTTTCCGCGCCCAAGACCGTGTGGTCCCAAGTACCCCAAGCCCGCACGGGGAGCGCCTTAATTCCGACCTCCGCCATCCGCTTTTATCCTCCGCAGGCGAGTCCCTCTGTGGTACAGTCACCGCTTAGGCTGGAGAGAAAGGGGACGCATGAGCGATTCCACCACGAACCTGCGAGTTGGCAAAGGAACGGTTTTTGTTCGGACGGAGATCTGCAAAGGGTGTTCCTTCTGCGTCGATTTCTGCCCTACCGATTGTCTGACCTTCTCCAAGGAATTCAATCCGAAGGGCTACCACTATCCGGTTCTGCATGCACCCGAGGCGTGCACCGGATGCGACCTGTGCGGTCTCTATTGTCCCGACTTCGCCATCCATGCCGAGCGATGGAAGGACATGGACGAACGAAAGGCCAGGCAAGCGCCCGACCCTGTCTCGGTGCCAGCCCCTGCACCGGCAAGCAAGGCGCCGTCCCAACTTCCGGTTCCCGCGGACCCCAAAGGCGTGTTGTCCGGTCTGCATTTCATCGACGGCGACCACGCTGCCTGCGAGGGCGCCATCGCCGCGGGCTGCCGCTTCGTCGCCGGGTATCCCATCACCCCCTCCACCGAAATCGTCGAGCGTTTCGCGGCTCGCATACCCACGGTCGGCGGCATCTTCATTCAAATGGAGGACGAGCTCGCATCCAGCATCGCGGTACAGGGCGCCACCTGGGGCGGCAAGAAGACCCTAAGCGTCACCAGCGGTCCCGGTTTTTCCCTCATGATGGAGCACATCGGCCTGGCGGTGATGACGGAGACTCCCGGAGTTTGGGTAGACGTCCAGCGCGGCGGGCCCTCCACGGGACTGCCGACCTTGCCCGCCCAAAGCGACATGATGCAAGCCCGTTGGGGCAGCCACGGCGACTACGAGATCATCGCTCTGGTCCCCAATTCTCCCCAGGAGTGTTTCGACCTGATGATCAAAGCCTTCAACTTGTCCGAAATCTACCGTTGCCCAGTCATGTTCATGATGGACGAGGTGGTTGGGCACATGGTGGAGCGCGTGGAGATTCCATCGGCTGACAAGATCGAGGTGGTGCCACGCAAGTTCACCAGCAAGGCCAAAGGCGACTACCGGGCCTTTGCCACCACGCCCCAGGATCTCGTCCCCGAGATGACCAAGGCGGGCGAGGGCTATCGCATCCACGTCACAGGGCTGACCCACGACGAGCGCGGCTACCCGGCGATGAACGCTGCAACCCAGGACAAGCTGGTCCGTCGACTGATGGGCAAGATCCGAGACCGGGCGGACGATCTGGTCGATGTCGTCGAGGACTACACTGACGATGCGGACATCGTCGTGGTCTCCTACGGCATCACCTCCCGCATCGCCAGGAGTGCGGTCGACGATGCCCGTCAACGCGGCCTCAAGGTCGGGCATCTGCGCCTCCGCGTGGTCTGGCCATTTCCATCCAAGCGCATCCGCGAGCTTTCCCAGCGCGTGAAGGCCTTCATCATGCCCGAGCTCAACATGGGACAAATGGTGCACGAGCTCGAGCGTACCGTCGCTGGCACCGCCAAAGTCATCGGCATTCCGCACGCTGGCGGCTCGGTCCACGAGCCCGAAGCCATTCTCAAGGTCATCGTCGAGGCAGCATCATGAACACTCCGGTATCCGCAAAATCCCTCGTACGCGAGGTCGAGTCGAGCAATCCGGTGATGCCATTCCTGCGCCAGGACCGCATCCCGCACATCTGGTGTCCGTCATGCGGCATCGGCACGACGGTCAATTGCTTCACCCGTGCCTTGACCGAGTCGGGCATCGACCTGGATAAAGTTGCCGTAGTCTCGGGCATCGGCTGCACCGGTCGCGTGGCGGGCTACGTGAAGATGGACAGCTTCCACTCGACGCATGGGCGGGCACTGCCCTTCGCCACGGGCCTCAAGCTGGGCCGTCCGGAGTTGACGGTGGCGGTCATCTCGGGCGATGGGGACCTGATGGGCATCGGCGGCAACCACTTCATCCA
>PMLH01000262.1 GCA_003159055.1 Myxococcales bacterium | reverse complement strand
CGACGACGAAGATCGCGAGCAGATGCTTGCAGCCCTCCAATATCATCGTCTCGGTCTGATGTCTCCCACTCTGCAGTCGAGGCTCGTCAACATGTGGGTAGCCTTGGCCTGCCTTCTACGGCGGGAGAGTAGCGACTCAATCGATGTCCTCTGTGCTGCCGTCGGCCCACTTGTCGCCCAACGCAATATCATAAAACAAACGCGCGCACTGTCCAGGTATATCCGCAAAGTGG
Organism: Myxococcales bacterium; assembly: GCA_003159055.1. The sequence continues at coordinate 6,404 of PMLH01000262.1, read as the reverse complement.
TACCCATCGATTCCGCGAGAACCCTATTTGGCAGGCTATCAAACAATGGCCACGTTCCGTGGCGAGAACTGCTAATTGCCCTTATTCACAAGCCCGAAATAATAAGCAAACTCTGTGAATATAGTAGCCATTCAGCGCTGTTGACCTTTCGTATTGGTCGACTACAAGAGCGGCTATCTGATGGGAAGGCTCTGGCCAGTTCGTTCGACCGCCACTTTAGAAATGTCGATTGGCAGCTTCGTCGCATATACCGCGCCAGAAACGACATTGTCCACCGAGGCAAGGTTCCCCCACGCCCAGAACGGCTCCTTCAAAATCTTCACAGTTATCTCAAAGAATGCTGCCATTTGATCATCGATGATCTGGCGAGTAACCCGAAATGGTCAGTCCCCAATGTCTTCGAGTATCGGCGTGCCTCATACGAGGCTCTCGCACGCTCACTGCGACAGGACAAGATAAGTGCAAGAGCGCTGATGAGACCCGACAGGCTTCTCTCGCCGTCATGAGATCTCTTCAGGATCCCCTCCGAGGGTACTTCTCACGGAACTTCTCCGCGGCCCCTGCCGAGGATCCCCTCCGAGCTCTGGATCCCCGTCCGAGAGTACTCTTCGCGCAACTTCTCCACGGCTCTTGCCGAGACGTAGTTAGCACGCCAATCGTGCCCCTACAGCGCTGGCCCGTGTCCGCGCGCTGCTGCCCAGAGCTCACTGACGACTTGTTCCGCTGGGATGCCCTTGCGGTCTGCAATCTCCCGGCGGCCCTTAGCAATCGCGGCAGCAGTCGACCATGGCGCACCGGGTATCCGCCCCTTGTGCTGGCTCGCGCTAGCTGATCACTTCGGCGGCCACGTCGTCGACAACCTGCTCGCTATCCCCGCTTTTGCAGGACCACGTGGGCGGCAGCGCGGCCACCGGCAATGTGCGACGTGCACGCGTAGCCGAGGGCTCGCAGATCGAGGCCGCCCAGCAGAGGCTCGCCCTGTCCAAGCACGACCGGTGAGATGGCGAGATGAAGCTCGTCAATCAGGCGGGCGCTGAGGTACTGCCGAATCGTGGCAACCCCGCCGCCCAACCGCACATCCTTTTTGCCAGCGACCTGCTTGGCTTGGGCGAGCGCGGCTTCGATTCCTTCGGTGACGAAACGAAACTCCGTTCCACCCTTCATCGAGATGGGCGCTCTTGGATAGTGGGTGAGCACAAAGACCGGCGTGTGGTAGGGCGGTTCGTCGCCCCACCAGCCGCGCCAGCTCTCGTCAGGCCAAGGCCCTCGCACAGGGCCGAACATGTTTCGTCCGAGAATCCAGGCTCCGATGTTCTCGAATCCCTGTGCCGAGAGCTCGTCATCCACGCCGGGGTCACCTTCGCCGGTTCCATGCATCCGCTGGAAGGTTCGCGTGTGGAAAAACCAGTCGACGAGCTCGGGACCGCCCACGCCGAGCGGATGCTCCAGGTCCTGGCTGGGACCTGCGCCGAAGCCATCGATCGAAACCGAAAATGAATGAACGCGTAGTCGCGACAAGACACACCTCCGCGGGGTTTGGATGCGCCAAACGGCCATGCGAATCGCGGTTTCCACTACTACCCATGCCCAGGTTGTGCTATGGACCGGCGAAACTCTTCGCGGGCTCGCTGAACGTGCGCCCGACGGTAGAACATTGCACAATCTCCTCGGTTTCCAGTTGGCTGAACGATGACACGTATCGCTGCCGTCTTTGACGTTGACAACACCTTGACCCCTCCGCGACGCCCTCTGCGTGCGGACATGGCTGCTGCACTTGGGAAGCTCCAGGTTCCCTTTGTCCTGGCCGCGGGAAGCAACCTGGACATCGTCCTCGACCAATTCCTCACACCGCTCCACGCATTCGGACACCGTGGCAGCTTCGATGCGTACCTCTGCAACGGTGCCACCCGCTATCGCTGCGAATGTGATGACGAGCTCAGGATCCGGGTCGTTGATGACTTCGGCATCAAGGAATTCCTTGGGCCAAAAGCTTTGCGAACCGTGCTCGACGTGCTCGAACGGTCGCTGGAGCGACCCGAGTTCAAGCTCCCATCGAACCTGTCCGTGATCGGTGAGCGCATCATCGACCGCAAGTCGATGCTGAATCTGGCCCCGATTGGACGCCCTCGGGGTGGAACGCTGGCCGAAGAGGCTCAAAGAAATCGCGACGCATTCGTGGAGTTTGACTCGCAAACAGGATACCGCGGTCGATACTTGAAACACCTCCAGGCCGAGCTCGCGCCGATTTCGGCGGAGAAGAACCTGGTTGTGACCTACGGGGGCCAAACATCCTTCGACATCGTCATTCGGGGTCGAGACAAGACCTTTCCCATCCGCAAGCTTCTGGAAGCTGGGTCCGAGGAGGTCCTCTACTTCGGCGATGCCCTGTTCGACGGCGGAAACGATGCAGCCGTCCTTGACATGATCAACGAATGGAAGACCGGCCCGTGCCCCGTCAAAGCTGTGCGCGTGGAAAGCTGCGAGGAAACCCTGGACCGACTCCGCTCGCTGGGCCTGCTCCGCATCTGAGCGGCAGCGACCACTCCTACCGAAAATACCGCGCCTTGAACTCCCGATTGATGTCCTCGATTTCCTTCAGGCCCTCAACATACGGCTGATACATATCGAAGGGATCTCCTGCACCGTACACTCCGCACGAGGAGCAGTTCTCACAGCCCCCCGCGCCGCATCCGAGGGAATCCCTGACTATTCTCTCCCGCTCTTCTCTGGTTGTGTTCTTGATTAGATATTGTGCCAGCATGATTCTTTCCGCTCTCCCTTAAATGTAGGGAATGGAATCATCAACGCTACCCCAAATTTGGGCGGGTTGGGTTGCGGCCGCAGGCTGCCTTGTGGTACCAACGCCGCCGTGAGCCTCGGTCGTCGAAAGGTCGGCCTTCATGATCCCACGCGGTGGGTGTTCAACCGCATGGCCGACGTCTACGACGCGCGGCCCGCGTACCCGGCCGCATTAATCGATGGACTGGCAGATTTGGCCAACGGCCGCCGCGCGGGTGACCTGGGCGCGGGGATCGGGCACGTGGCGTTACCCTTGGCAAAGCGGGGATTCGACGTTGTCGCCATCGAGCCGGCACAAGCGATGCTGGATCAATTGCGGGCGGAGGCATGCAAACGCCGGCTGTCGGTCCGTGCCATCCACGCGACGGCCGAGGCGCTGCCTCTCGAAGATGCCAGCTTGGATCTCGTGGTGGTGGCGGACGCGCTGCACTTCCTGGATGCCGAGCTCATCGCCCACGAGATCGCGCGCGTGCTTGCGCCCAAGGGGGCGCTGGCCATCGTGACCTGCGAGCTCGGGAAGACACCGTTCATGCAAAGCCTCCTTGAGATCATCGAAGAGGCGGTGCCCCGGCGGCCGCGCAACCTCGACCGGAACATCATCCAAATCTGGGGCATCACCCGCGTCCGGTTCACCCGGATACGCCAGTTTCAGGACGAAACGCCGGTGGATGGCCACACCCTCGAACGCATCTTGCGTTCCATCTCGTTCATCGGGCCGGCCATGAACCCAGCGCGTTTCGCGGCGTTTCGCGCGCGGGTTCGGGCGCTGCCATATCGGTCGGCATGGGCCCGAACCTTCACCCTGCGCGCAGGCCGCCGCGCAAGATAGCCGAACGCAGGTGCGACACCTCACACCCATTCCTGGACTCCGAATGGATTCGAATCACCCCCCTGGTGGGATCGAGGTAGTGTCTTCCATCCATGGCGCCTCGAACATGCTCAAGATTTGAAATGAAATTCCTGGTGGCTATCGCATGGGTCGCCTGTGGCAGCGAATCGAGCAAGACACCCCTCGATGCCAAGGACTCGGCATCCGTCAGCCCGGACCAGGGCAGCGAGCCTCGCGACCTTGCCCGCGAGGAGGCGGCCGCCACCATCGATGTCGGCGTGGACAGTCCGACCGTCGATCGCGACGTTTCACTCTCGCCCTTCGACGCCAGCCCGAAGGTCGACAGGTTTGAAGTGGATTCGGCACCCGACGCCGCTTTCGTTGATGCGTTCTTGGCGGACGTTGGCCCCGAGTCTGGAAGCGCGACGCCAGCGAGCGGAGAGGGGTGCACGGGCATCCGCCCGAATTCGGCGACATTCACGACCGAGATCGGGCTGACAAGCCTGCCAGTGAGCTTCACGATTACCAACTACGCCGGCACAGCCGTCCCGTCGATTGCCGCCGACCTTTCGGGGCCCGACCTAGGGACGTTCACGATCGCTGGCAACACTTGCATGGGCGCCTTGCCACCTGGGCAGACCTGCCAAATTTCGGTCGTGTTCAATGCGCCAGTCATTCCCGATCTGCGTATTGGCATATTGAACATTTCTGGTGCGGGAGCGAAGTGCGCATTTGCACTCGTCGGCCAGGCCATCCTTCCCCCAAACCGGAATCTGGACAGCGGCGTCGCGGACACATCTTGGGCACTGGACAATCAGGGGCCAGGGTAGCCAGGGCAGGAAGCCCACACATTCGCGGCGGTCACCACCTGCGTGCCATACTACGGGGAAAGCAAATGCCCGTGGTGAAGCTCATTCTCGGTGCCTTGTTGTTCCTCGTCGTTCCCCTGGGCTGTTTCAGCGGTCCCGATGCACCGGGCAGCGTGAAGACTTGCCAATCCAACTGCGAGCGGCAGGTGAAGGCCGGCTGTTCCAGCACGCCTGCCGAATTTGCCACCAGCTGCGAGTCGGCTTGCGTGGTCTACCGCGCGGACTACCCGGATTGCGTTTCGCAGATGAACGCCATGAGCGCTTGCGTGGACCGCAAGGTCACCTTCAGTTGCGAGCCGAACGGCGCCGTCTCGGCGAACCCAGTGGCTGTCTGTATGAATGAGGAGTACGCCTGTTCGGATTGCACCGGGGACGTCTCCGCCTGCCGCAACTGAGCGCGAGGGCGTCTGACCCTTTGCGCTAGCGACCCCGCACCGCCCCAGCGTCAAGGTTTTGGCATGCCTGCCGATAAAAGGACTGGGGAAGTCGACATGCCTGTGTCCAGTCTCCATGTGGCAGCGCCAGAGCCGTCTCGGGAATCCGGACAGGCAACGACCAGCCAGCCCCCTGAAGGTACCGCGTCCGCCGAGTTCCTGCGCTTCTTCGGCGATGACGACCCTGCCAATCCCGCACACACCGAATTGGTCGCCATCGCGCGACGTCTAGCGCCTCGGACCGGCACGACCCAAAGCGCCTCCGTGCCCGCGCGTGCAGGGAAACCGGTGCCGCTGCGCAACCCGCTCGGGCCTCCCATGAGTCCGGAGACCATCGTCGCTCGCGTGGGCACGCTGGCCTCATTGCCCAACATCTACTTTCAAGTCGACAAGGCCATCAACCATCCCAGCAGTTCCACCGCTCGCATCGGTACCATCTTGAGCTACGACCAGGCCCTGTGTGCACGACTGCTCCGCATCGCCAACAGCGCCTTCTACGGATTCTCACGACGCATCGAAAGTATCGAGGACGCGGTTCGCATCATCGGCACCCGACAGCTTCATGACTTGGTGCTGGCCACGGTTGTCCTGTCTCAGTTCAAAGGCATCGATACCCAACTTGCAAGCATGCCGTCGTTCTGGCGGCACAGTCTCGCCTGCAGCATCGCCGCGCGATCTATCGCCCGCCTCCGCCGCGAGCCCAATGTCGAGCGCTTCTTCGTGGCAGGGCTGCTCCACGATATCGGCAGCCTGGCCATCTACCAGATGCTTCCCGAGCGCTCGCAGCTGGCGCTGGAGCGGCATCGCGACAGCGACAAGCCCCTCGATGAGGTCGATTGGGCGGTGATCGGCTGCGACCACGCCGCTGTCGGAGCGGCGCTCATGACCTCCTGGACGTTGCCGCCCTTCTTCCGCGATGCCACGGCCAACCATCACTCCGCGGGTTCTCGGGGACACACGCCGGCCACGGCAGTCGTTCACGTGTCCGATCTCCTGGTGCAGACACTGGACTTGGGTTCCAACGGCGAAATGCGCCTACCCCGACTCAGTCCGGACGCTCGCGAGCTCGCGGGGCTTGCGCCGGGGGCGCTTGAGCTCGTGTCCGACGAGGTGCTGTCCCTGCTGGGCGAAATCCAGAGTCTCTTCCTCGTCGACGACAAAGCGGCCAAGTGATCGGGCCGTCCCGACGCCACGCGAACGACGGCGCTAGTTGATGCGCTTCCAACCTGGCTTGAAGCCAGTGCTCTTCACCGGAGGAGCGTCATCCGCGATGATGTAATCGGCGCGGCGATTTCTTGGCTCGTCGGTCTGATCGGGCGTCGCGACCCGCAAGGCCGTTTCGCCAAACCCTTCGTACGCAATGGGAATGCGCACACCTCGCTGGCGGAACCAACGTGCCAGCGACTGAGCGCGCGCCTGTGACAACTTCAAGTTGTAGCCGGCATTCCCCACGGTGTCAGTGTGTCCCGCGAG
>PMLH01000254.1 GCA_003159055.1 Myxococcales bacterium | reverse complement strand
GTGGTGCCCATGCCGTGGCACTCGGGCTTGCGTTCCGCTTCCTCGAAGATCTGCTGGTTGGCAAGCTTGATCGCCGTGGTCATGCGGTTGATGGTCTGGCTGTGGCCGCGATCGACCTTGAACGGCCAAGTCAGTGGCTGGTCACTCTCGGTTTCGCGGAAATAGCTGACAATCGTATCGACCGCCATGCGACTGGCGACTTCGCCCGAGGCGTGCCCGCCCATGCCATCGGCGACAATGGCCAGGCGCTCGTTGAGCGGCAGGTAGAACGCGTCCTCGTTGTGGTCGCGCTTCATGCCAACGTTGGTGTCGCCCGAGAAGCGCACCCGCTTGCCATCCATCGGGAAGGACGTGCTCATGGAAAGATCAATGGTACCGTCGCAGCAGCCGAGATTTCAAGGGCCGGTTACCTTGGTTGCGGTTTTACCATCTGCAGCGCCGGGCCGACCTCGACCGTCAGCGGGCCCTTGCTGGTGTAGAGGTCGCCATCCAAGGTGTAGGTGGATTCCGCCTCCTCGGGTTCGATGGACAGGTGTTTGGCGACGAAACTGGTCGCGCGCTTGGGCGAAAGACCGCGGCCGAGGCGCACGTCGAGCACGTCGAGCAGCAGGGACGCGGCGCCGCCATGAATGGCGAGCCCACCCATCCGGTCGGGGTCGTCGTCGGCCCGGTGGTGTAGTTTCAAGCGAAAGCCGATTTCCGTGACCGTGGCCGCACCGATGCCGGTGAGCTGCCTGCGCGGCAGCGGATCGCCGTCAATTTTCACCAGGCCGCGAAACCGGCGGAGAATGCGCCTGGCGTAGCGGCGTGTGGTGAGCAGCGAAAACAGGGTGTGCAGCACGACCCACAGCGCGCGCCAGGTGCCGTAGCGACCGCGGGCGTAGTATTCCTCGAGGAAATTGCTGAGCAGGCCATTGCCGAAGATGAAACCGTAGTGGTCGCCCACCCGCAGGCAGCGCCTGTACATGGTGGGCGGCGGCGTTCCGGCGCGCGCGGCGGCGACCAACTCGGCGAGGAAACTCTCGGGTTTTGCGCGGATGCCCAGCGACGAAGCGACGACGTTCATGGTGCCACCGGTCAGGATCGCGATCGGTGGCAAGGGCCTTTCCCCGTACGCCGAAATCAGCGCCGATAGGGTGCGGTGCAGGGTTCCGTCGCCACCGTGGATTGCAATCAGCGAAGGCGCCTCGGCCGCCGCGCGCCGAGCTTCGTCGGCCAAAAGGTCGAGTCTCGCCGGAGCTGCGACGCGTCCATCCTTGCCGAGGATGTTCGCGAAGCGGTCTGCGCATCCTGGGTCCTTTCGGTTGGCGCGCGAGCCGGGATTGACGAAGACGACGATGGCCACGAAACCTGCACTTTACACGACAACCCAAAGCGCAGCATTTGTATTGACACGATTGGCGTTACCGCGAAACATGCAGCCAGTTTTCGGTGTTGAGCGGACGGTCTAACGTGCCAGAGAACATCGCCAAGTCGCCAGCCGTGCAGGGCACGCTCAAGGAGCGGCCCCTGCCACGGCTCTTGCAGCAGCTCCACCGAAAGAAGTTCACCGGTCGTTTCGTGGTCACCGACCAGACCCATGACCAAAGCGAGGTGTTCATGCGCGAGGGCATGCTCGTGCACGTAGGGCGGCCGGTGGATACCGATCGGCTGGACAACCTGCTGGTCGAGTACGGCCTGGTGTCGGCGGAGATCGTGGCGCGGGCCAGCCAGCAGGTCACCGATGGGATACGCCTCGGCGAGGTCCTCGACCGCATGGGCGCGCTCGACAAGGTCAAGCTTGCCCAGGTGCTGAAGTCGCAGCTGCTGCGCAAGCTGACGCGGCTGTTTTTCGTGACCGACGGAAGCTATGCGGTCTATCTCGATCCGCACGGCTACGGTGAAGGGTCGGATCTGGCGCTCATGCGCGTCGATCCACGCACCGTGCTCTACCCTGGCATTCGTGCGGCCTACGACTTGCCGCGTGTCACGCAGGAGCTGACCCGGCTTTCGGGCCAGCGCTTCCACCTGAGCCAGGTTTCGTCGGGATTCATCGCTGCCCTGGGCGTGCCCGCCCAGGACTCGACCGTCGAGTCGCTGCGCGACGTCTGGCTGACGCTCGACGATCTCGACGGCATCACTGCGCGCCCGCTCGAAGTTCGCTCCATCGTGCTCGCGCTTTACTACTGCGACCTGCTCGAACGCGAGCCAGTCGCAGAGGCGCCAGCCGACTCGGCGGTCCCGCGCCAGGTGCGTTTCACGCAGTCGGCGGACAGCGGCGTGTTCAAGCTGCCCAGCAATTACGGCCCCGCCCTGCCGGCCGTTTCCCCCGCCGCAGCGGCCGAGGCGCCATCGGGCGAGCCCAATCCCTTGCCGAAACCGAGCTTTCCCCATGCCTCGCCCGTGGCTCCGTCACGCGCGGCGGTGGTTTCGCCGTCGGTGGCAGTCGTGAACCCGGCCTCCCAAGGTCCGATTTCACCGCCGTCTCACGTGCGGCCCAATGTGCCCGGCGAAACCGTGCAGGCGCTTCCGGTGCGCAAAGCCCCGTCCGGAACCTTCACCGCGGCCACGGCCGCATCGTTGGCATCGTTTGCTTCATCGCCCCCGACGGGAAGTGGCCCCGCACCTGCAGGCGCCACGCAGACGGCTCCCGCTTCGCGGCAGCCGGTGGCCACGGCACGTACTGACGGCAAACCGTCGTCCAGTACGGCGGTTGAAAATGCGCCCCGCGTGACATCACCTTCGCCCAGTGCCGAAGCCATGCGCGCGACCGTTCAGGAGATGGCGCAGAAGCTCGACCGCATCAACCACTTTGAAGCGCTTGGGGTTTCCCAGCACGCCACGGCCGACGAGGTGAGCACCGCCTTCGTGCGCGCTGCGCGCCAGTTCCACCCCGATCGGCTTACCAGCGCGGGGCTGGTGGATCTGCAGCCCATCGCCGAGCGGATCTTGGCTCGCATTAATGAAGCCGCCATGGTGCTTGGCGATGCCACCCGACGCGCCGAATACGTGGCTTCGCTGGCTGGGGGCTCGCAGGCGATGCGCGCCAACCTGCCCACGGTGCTCGAAGCCGAGAACTCGTTCCTCAAGGGTGAGGTCTTTCTGAAGAAGGGCGACCACGCAAAGGCCATCGAGTGCTTCACCATGGCCACCCAGGGCAACCCGAGCGAGCCGCAATACCAAGCGTACCTGGCCTGGGCGCGCTTCGACGACCCGCGAACGCGCAAAGAAGCCATTGTGCGCGAGACCCTCAAGATCATGGAAGGCGTGGTGCGAGAGCGTCCGCGCTTCGCCCGCGGGCACTACTGGCTCGGGCTGCTCTGGAAGTTCCTGAACGAACCTCCCCGGGCCGAGCAGGCGTTTCGCGAGACGGTCGCCGTGGACAGCGGCTTCATCGACGCCAGCCGCGAGCTGCGCCTGATCGAAATGCGCAAGAACAAGGCACCCGCCGGCAAGCCCGAGGCCCCGCGGGGCGGTTTCATGGACAGGTTCTTCAAGAAGTAAGGCTAGAACAGCAAACGGGTTGACGAAAAGCTGTGGCGTGGCGACTACTTGCAGTTTGTCAAATTTCCTTGGTGTTGAAGAATCTTCTGCAATTCCAGTCAATTGCAAAATCAACCCGTTCAGTGCTCTAGNNGGTCCGGGTTACCGCGACAGGCTCCTACAGCTCGCCGTCGCCGTGCTCGGGCGAATCGTCGGGCTCGGCGGCCTCGACGGTGCCGGCGGCCTCGTTCATCTTCGAATACCAGCTCTCGAACACGCTGGTGATCTGGCGCGCCTGCTTTTCGCTCGACACGTTGAAGGACGACTGCTTGCGGTATGCACCCTTGAACTTCTTGAAACGCACGATGGCGATTTTCGGTGCGCGGAAGGTGCCGGCGGCCTTGTCCAGCTCTTGGTAAAGGAACATCAGGGTCGCCCACGACCCCTTGGTCAGCACGACTTTCTCGAGCTGCTTGCGCACCAGCACGCCTTCGTCTTCGTAATCGTAGGTCAGTTCATCGAGTGTTTCTGCCATGACGGGGCTCCTGGGGTAATAGCGCCTACTGCTTGACGGGTTCGGGTGGGGCCAGCGCGCGCAGGCTTTCGGCCAGGGCACGACGGTCGTGGGAAGATAGGCGGGCGAATTCGATGCCCATGCCCGCGGTGGCCTTTTTGCCGCTGCCTCGGGTGACCCACGCCACGCGCCCGCGCGCGACGGTGACCTTGCCCTGGCCGATTGGAATTTCGATGCTCAGATCCTCGCCGACCTCGAACAGGAGATCCGATCGGAGGAAGAGTCCGCCCTCCGAGAAATCGGCGGTGTCGAGCCGAACGCCAGCCTCGATCTTGTTTCCCGCAGCCCGCACGACCACCGGAATCAGCGCGTGCTTGCGGTCATACCGCCGCGCGTTGCGCGGTCGCGGCGCCTGGCTCACGGACGCAGTTCCAGCACCGCGGACGAACGTGCCTCGAACGAGACACGCACGGCTTCGTTCCCGGCAGGGACGATGCGGCTTTCGCGCCACACGGCCTCGAACGAAACCGGTGCACGCCCCGCGCTGGCCACGAGTTTGACCAGCAGGTCGTAGGGAACCACGACCCAGCCACCCGAGGTCACAGCACAGGCGATCGCAGACGGTGCACCAAAGGGACGAACTTCAAGGAACGTTCGTGCCGGTCCCGAGACACGCAGAACAAGGTCGCCCTTCATCGAGAGGAGGCTTTTCGCATCGAGCGGCCGTTCGCTGCTGTCGGCGACGGACAAGGTTCGCGGCAAAGCCAGTTTGATGGTGCTATCGGCACCTTGGGTCGGAACCACGAGGCCGATGGTTTCGGGGACTTGCGGGAGGTCGAGTGGGCCTGCCTCGGCGATGACACCGCTCACCACGTCGGCCAGCGGCGGATACACCCGCGGCGCCGGCCGAAGCGGTGGCTGGTCTCCGCCAGCAAGCAGCGAGACGCCGCTCAGCTCTTGCAGATTGAGGAGGCCGCCCTGAGCGCGCACCATGCGGGCCGTTCCCGCCACATCGCGAAGCTCGCACGCGGATTCGGGCGCGGGCGCGACCAAAGGATCGACGGCACCAAGCACGTCGGAGGTGGCTACATCAATGGCCTCGGCGCGGAAGGCAAGCACCGACACCGACGGCGCACCGCCGCTCGGCAGATCCAGTCGGACCGACACCTGGGACAGGCGCTGGCTGGAGGTTGGTGACGCATCCTTGCCGTGGTTGGCCGATTCACATCCGAGCGCAAGCGCGCCACCGACGAGCAATACGAGCAGCCCACGTCGCGGGCTCGACGTAGAACATGGGGTGGCCCGAAGGCGGGTTTGGGGTGTGAGGCAGGACATTCCGAAAACCGACAGCCCACCATTATATGCATGTTCGCTGCGTCACGCTAGTCCGCATGGAAGCGGTTGTCCTACAGTTCGGCAAGAAGTGACGAACGCGACAGCTTGCCCGATTGGCTTGGGCGTCGGCCGGTACGTCCCCACCTGCCTGCCGCTGTGACAAGGAGCAGAGCGGACAAAAATGGTAGAAGGGAGGCAAATGACACGGATCAGTCCTGACGAGGTGCGCGAAATCGCGGCTCTGGCTAGGTTGCGTCTCGACGACGCCGAGATCGACCGCCTGACCCATGAGCTCGACGGCATCCTTGGCTACATCGAAACCGTCAAAGGCCTGGACACGACCAATGTTTTGCCCATGACGCACGCAGTGCCGTTCGACTGCCCGATGCGACCGGACGAGGTCGGGCAGTCGTT
>PMLH01000565.1 GCA_003159055.1 Myxococcales bacterium | reverse complement strand
GCGTCAATCGCGGCGAGCTCGCCGGATTCCTGCAGAACGATGGGGGCGCCACGGCCCTTGGCAAAACCTTCGCGCATCATGAGCATGATTTCGCCGTCGGCGCGGCCGCGCGTGCACTGGTCTTCGTAGATGTAGATCTCGTGGAAGAAGTCCGCGATCAGCTGCGACTGGCGCAGGATATCTTTGTCGCGCCGGTCGCCCGCGGCGGTGTAGACGATCTTGCGGCGGCGGTGGGGCATCTTCTCGATCGCCTCGCCAAGGGCAATCAGCGCCGACGAATTGTGGCCGTAGTCGAGGATGATGGTGCTGCCCTTGTGGCTGAGCACGTTGAAGCGGCCGGGAACTGTCTTGAGGTCGCTCTGGAAGGATTCGATGCCGGTGCGGATGGCATCGATGGACATGCCGAGCGCGTATCCTGCGGCCGTGGCGGCCAGTAGATTGTCGACCTGGAAGCCGATGCGGCCGCCGTGGGTCAGTGGCAGGTCGGCGATGCGAGCCACGCGACGCTCGTCTCGGCCGATGGCGATGACGATGGCACCGTCGTGGACCGTGACGGCCTTGCCGCCCTTGGCGCGGTGGTCGCGCAGTACCTGCGACTCGGGATTGCGACTGAAGAAGATCACGCTGCCGCGACAAAGCTTGGCCATGTCGACCACCAGCGGGTCGTCTGCGTTGAGCACCGCCGCGCCCTGGGCGGATACGCGCCGGACCGGCATGGCTTTCACGCGCGCAAGCTCCTCGACGGTGGCGATACCGCCAAGACCGAGGTGGTCGCCTTCGCCGACGTTGGTCACGATGGCGACGTCACACCAATCGAATCCCAGCCCCTCGCGCAACATCCCGCCGCGCGCGGTTTCCAGCACGGCGGCGTCGACGCGCGGGTTGCCGAGAATGGCTCGCGCGCTCTTGGGGCCGCTGCAGTCGCCAGTGTCGATACGCCGATTTTCGATATAGATGCCGTCGGTGCAAGTCATGCCGACGCGCCTGCCGGATTGGCCGAGGAGGTGCGCCACGCATCTGACCGTCGTGGTCTTGCCGTTGGTGCCGGTGACCGCGACGATGGGAATGCGTCCGTTTTCCCCGTGCGGGAAGATGGAATTGATCATCGCCTCGCCGACCGGGCGCGGGGTGCCGTACGACGGTTCGATGTGCATGCGCAGGCCCGGTGCCGCATTTACTTCGACGATGGCGCCGCGGGTGATGTCGAGCGGCTGATCAATGCGCGAGGTGATGACGTCGATGCCGGCGACGTCGAGGCCGACCATCGCGGCTGCGTCGATGGCGCGTTCGGCGACCAGAGGATGAACCTCATCGGTGACGTCGACCGCGCTGCCTCCGGTGCTGAGGTTGGCGTTGCGGCGCAGGACCACGACCTGTCCGTCCGCGGGAATGGTGTCGACGGTGAATCCTTGCTCAGCCAGCATCTCGCGCCCGATCGCATCGAGGCGCATCTTGCTGAGCGACGTGGCGTGGTCTTCGCCTCGGCGAGGATCTCGATTTTCGATCTCGACCAGCTCGGTGATGGTGTGCCTGCCGTCGCCGACGACGGTCGGGCATTCACGCCGCGCGGCCGCGATCAGCCGGCCGCCGATGACCAGCAAGCGGAAGTCGCAGCCCTCGACCTGGCGCTCGACCATGACTTCGCCATCTTGCGCGACGGCGATTTCGTACGCGGCCATGACCGTCTCGCGCGTGGTGAGGCGGACAGAGACGCCGCGGCCCTGATTCCCCCTGCGAGGCTTGACCACCACGGGCATGCCGATTTCCTGCGCGGCTGTCCACGCCTCTTCGGCACTTTCGACGGGGCGCCCGTCAGGCACGGGCACCCCGACCGCGCGAAGCAGCGACTTGGTCAGTTCTTTGTCCTGGGCGATCGACTCGGCGATGGCGCTGGTGCGGTCGGTTTCCGCGGCCCAGATGCGCCGCTGCTTCGAGCCGTAGCCCAACATGACCAAGCTGCCGTCCGTGAGGCGGCGGGTGGGAATGCCACGTCCCTCGGCCGCGCGCACCATGGCGCCGGTGCTGGGCCCGAGGCGGATCGACTGATTCAAGCTGCGCAGGTCCTTGCTGGCCTTGGCGATGTCGATGTTGATGTCGGTGCGGGCGGCGGCGAGCAGATCGAGCGCGAGACCAAGCGCCTGTCGCCCGACCTCTTCCTCCTGGTACTGAACCACGATGCGATAGCGGCTGGCTGGCTCCAACTCGTGAACCAGGGGCTTGGCGACCTCGCAGTCCGCGGCGCGCTGGAACGCCGCGGTCAGCTCGGCGATCAGGGCGGCCTCGCCATGATGCGACTCCGAAGCCTCGCTGCCGTCCCAGATGGACTGGGTCATCTTGCCCAGTTCCTTGGTCAACGCGCCCCGTAGGCGCCCGAGCATCGCGGGGGTGGCGAGGTCGCCGTCGACGAGCAGGATGGCTTCGAGGAGAGTGTCGTCCGACCAGAGGTTGGGGCCACGGAGAGCGCGGAGGTTTTCTAGCTTCATCGTCTGTTTGACGCGGCCACCAGTCCTGTTGGGTCCAGGTGAACCACGTTCCTTTTTCGGAGGTGCGAGCTCGCCAGGCCGGGTCCAGAGCGCATGGATGCCCTGACGAACATGAAATCAGACGAACCGGACGCGGGGGTTATTCTATAGATCGTTTCCGAAAAGGAGTTTTCCATGCAAAGCCAAGCGTGTTGCATGGTTTTGCATAGATTCTAGATACTTGCAGTACCCTGGACAGGTCGGGAAGCTACGCCGAAGCGCCTGCCCGCGGCAAAGCGGCCTCGATGCCCTGGCGAATGGCGTGGGTGGTCAGGCCAAGAGCGATTCCGCCGGCCACCGCGGCAAGAACGGCTTCGATCAAGATGGGCGCCTGGCCGGATGTCTGCGCGCCCAGCAAGTCGAGCGGAAAGATGCGCAAGGTCTGTCCCTTGTGCGCCGTCACCACGTGACCATCCTCGACCAGGATCGCGGATTCGCCCTTTTCGATGTGCTGGCGAACCACATCGGGCATCCCCTGGGCTGCGAAATAGATGACCCTGCCGCGGCACTTTTCCGCCATGGCTGCTACGTCGGGATCGCACGCGTTCAAGGCCGCGCAGCCCTCGGGCAAGACCACGTCGACCGGCGCGCGGACAGCCTTGGCAACCAACGTGTGGTCGACGTACTGCTCGGTCGTGTGCGCGTCCGGGCCCAGGTTGGTCACCACCGCGACCTCGCAGCGGTCGAAGGCGAGCCCCTCACGGATCACCTTCAGCTGGGACGTTTCAAGCACGATGGCGTCGACGAATGGGTTCTGCAAAAGCCGTCTGGCGTTGGCCGCATTGGCGGCATCTTCGGCCGACAGCATGCGCTTGCCGACCTGCAATCCCTTCGAGCTGGCGCATCCGACGTTGCGTCCGGCTGCCGTCAGCATCGCCGCGACCATGGCAGCGACAAGGGGCTTGCCGCTGGTCCCCGAGACCGCCACCAGCGGCACTCGCCCAGATTCGCCTGGGTCGAAGAGATGGCTGACGATGGCTTCGCCGACCGGCCGCGGCTTGCCCGACAGCGGCTTGAGGTGCATGACCAAGCCGGGGCTGGCGTTGACCTCGATGACGGCGCCGTCCTGCTCTTCCAGGGGCCGGCCGATGTCCTCGGCGATGACGTCGATGCCGGCGACGTCGAGCCCCACGGTCTGCGCCGCGACCACACAGCCTGCCGCGATGTCCGGGTGCATGCGCTCGGTTTCGTCGACGGTAAGATCGCCGTTGTAGTGGATGGTCACCTTGCGACCGGCGGGCGGCACGGAGGTCTTTTCCAGTCCCTGTCGGCGCAACAGCTCGAGCGAGATTTCGTCGAGCACGAGCGTCGTGAGTGGCTGTGCGGAATCTTCGCCGCGCTCGGGATCCTGGTTGGCCACGTTGACCAATTCCTCGACGGTGCGCACGCCGTCCGCGATCACCTGCTCAGCTTCCCCGCCGCTGGCCGCAACCGCCTTGTCGCCGACCACCAGCACCCGGTGTTGGGTTCCTGAAATGAATCTTTCGACCACGACCCCGCTGCCCTCGCGCGAGGCGATG
>PMLH01000104.1 GCA_003159055.1 Myxococcales bacterium | reverse complement strand
GTGCTGGGGGCCCGGGCCGCGGCGCACGGGCTCGGCATTGTCCACCGGGACCTCAAGCCGTCGATCCTGTTCCTGCCAGGGGCGGAGTTGGGCCAGGCCTAGCTGCTCGACTTCGGCATCGCGCGCCGGCTGTTCGACCCGCCCTCGCTGCGCCTGACCCAGGCCGGCTCGGCCCTGGGCACGCCCATGTACATGTCGCCCGAGCAGGCCCAGGGCTCGCTCGACGTCGACGCCCGCGCCGACATCTTCGCCCTCGGCTGCGTCTTCTTCGAATGCCTGACCGGCACCCCGCCCTTCATGGCCGACAGCACCACCGGCACCCTGGCACGCGTCGCCGCCGACGACGAGACCGTGGACGTCGACGCTCGCTGCGCTGGCGTGCCCAAGGGCGTGACCGACCTGCTTCGCCGCATGTTGGCCAAGCACCCTCAGGATCGCCCGGCGACCATGGCCGAAGTCCTCAATGCCCTGGGACGGCTGACCACCGAGTTGCGCAACACCGGGGTTTTCCCCGTCAACGCCAAAGATCGAAGTGCGCCCCACGGAGCGTCGCCCCTGGTCGCCACCGGCGAGCGGCGCCTGGCCGCCACCATCGTGGTGTCGCCGCGCAAGTCCGCCGCCTCGCCGCCGCCTCTCAATCCCGGCGCGACCCTCAGCGACCTCGGCAACCTGCTCGCGCGCAATCTTTCCGACGCCGAAGCCGACCAGGAACGGATGGACGCCCTTTCCCGCGACGTCAGCGCCTTCGGCGCCCGCCTGCACTACCTGGCCAACCGCTCGCTGGTCGTCACCCTGGTCGGCGAGGCACAGTCGACCCCGCTCGACCTGGCCATGCGCGCCGCTCGCTGCGCCCTGAAATTGAAGATGGCCCGCCCCGACTCGACCATGGGCATCAGCCTGGGCCACGCCGTCCACGACCAAGAACTGCGCACAGCCGAGCTCATCAATCGCGCCATCCGCCTGCTCAGCACCCAGCACCTCGGCGCCATTCACGTCGAGGCTGAAATCAAGCGTCTGCTCGACGCGCGCTTCGAGATCGTCTTCGAGCCCGACGGCCGCGCGCGCCTGCTGTTCGAAAAGGGCTTGCGCGAGGTCCCGCGCACCGTGCTCGGTCACGAAGTCCCCTGCCTCGGGCGCGAGCGCGAGGTGCGCGAGCTGGAGGGCTTCTTCGATGCCTGCACGGAAGAAGGCGAAGCCCAAGTCGTGGTCATGAGCGGCGCCGCCGGCTGCGGCAAGACCCGCGTCGCGCACGAGTTCCTGGAACGCCTGCGCGACAGCGGCCAAAGCTTCGAGCTGCTGGTCGGCCGCGGCGACCCGATGCGCACCAACGTGTCGCTCGGCCTGCTTGCGCAAGCCCTGCGCGGCGCCGCCGGCATCACCGGCACCGAGCCCGACGACGTCCAGCGCAAGCGCCTGTTCGCGCACACCTCGCGTTTTCTGCCTCCGCAAACCGCGCCCACCACCGTGGCCTTCCTGGGCGAAATCGCCAGCGTCCGTTTCCCCGACGATGACCTGCCCCAGTTGCAGGCCGCGCGACGGGACGCCCGCCTGATGGCCGACCAAACCGTCGGCGCGTGGATGGACTGGCTGGAGGCCGAGGCCGAGCACCACCCCGTGTTCGTGCTGCTCGAAGATTTACATTGGTGCGACTTCGCCAGCGTCAACTACATGGATTCCGCCCTGCGCGTCCTGCACAAGAAACCCTTGATGCTACTGGCCCTGGCGCGCCCCGAAGTGGACGAGCGCTTCTACGGATTGTGGCGCGACCGCCAGGTGCAGCGAATGTCCCTCGGCCCGCTCGGCAAGCGCGCCGGCGAAGACATGATCCGGCGCGTGCTCGGCGAGCTGGCCCCTGCCAAGATCGCGTGGCTGCTCGACCATGCGCAGGGCAATCCATTCTTCCTGGAGGAATTGTGCCGCGCCCTCGCGCTGGGGGGAGACACCGCCGCGATCCCCGACACCGTGCTCGGCACCGTGCAAGTGCGCTTCGACGCCGTCGGCGAGGGAAGCAAGCTGGTCCTGCGCGCGGCCAGCATCTTCGGCCAAGCCTTCCTGGCCGCTGGCGTGAAGGCCCTGATCGACGACATGAGCGACGAGGACGTCGACCGTTGGCTGGAGATCCTGGTCGACAAGGAAATCCTGTTCGCCCGGCCACTCGGCAACACCCGCCAGCACGTCTTCCGCCACGCGGTTCTGCACCAAGCCGCCTACGCCATGTTGACCCCGAAGGACGAGGTCAACGGGCACTACATGGCCGCAGACTTCCTCGAGCGCACCGGCGAGCACGAGGCCATCATCCTCGCCGACCACTACGAAAAAGGCGAAAAACCCGAGCACGCCGTGCGCTGGCTCCGCGTGGCCGCCAACCAAGCCATGGAAGTGGACGATCTGCCGACAGCCCTGGCGCGCGTGGACCGCGGTGTGAAGCTGGGAGCACAAGGCGACGATTTGGCGGAATTGAGAGTCGTGGAATCGGAGGCGCGGTTCTGGAAAGGGGAATATGTGGAGGCGGAACGGGCCGCACGTCAAGCGCGACTGGCTTCAGACCCTGAGCTTAGCTTGCGGGGTGCCAGCGCGTTGATTGAAAGTTTGGGAGTTCAATCAAAATACGATGAAATCGGTCAACTGGCAGCCATCTTCAAGAATCAACCAAGTGATCCGAATCTGTCGAATTCCTGGTTGCGATTCAAGGCCAATGCCGCTGCTTACCTTGCCAGCGCCGGACAGTTCCATGAGCGAGACAATGTACTCGCCCTCCTCGAGGCCGAACGCGACAGATTGGACCCGATTCTTATCGGTCGAATCGAGACCACGAAGGCACACATTGCCAGAGCCGAGGATCGACCAGTGGACAGCGTGAGAGGCTTCACGAAGGCATTGGAATACTTCGAGCAGGTTGGCAACAAACGATCTTCTGCAGAAGCCCGAGGAAATGCGGGCTCCATCCTTATGGAACTTGGGCAACTGGAAGATGCGGAAGCCCAGATGCGAGAGCTATGGACGGTTGCCGAAAGGATGGGCCTCAACCACATGCTTGGCGGCACATACTACCTCCTCTCCAATATTCTGGCCTATCGTGAACGTCTGGAAGAGGCTCGCGATTTTGGGAAACGAGCCCTCAAGTGGACAAGCGAAAACGGCGACAGGTACTTCCTCAATTACACACAACTGTACTTTTCAGTGATCGAGGCCATGGCCGGCCAGCACGAACTAGCAGAGAGGTACGCCCGAGATGCGCTCCAGACACTCGAAGGGAACTCCGGCTTGCGACCATTTGCAATGGCGCTGCTGGCTCGGGCCTTGAATGCTCGAGGCTTCCGTTCGGAAGCTTGGTCGCTGGCTCAAGAAGCCAGCGGCGAATTAGACAGGCTTTGCAAGGTTCAGGACGGCGAGTTCACGATCAGGCTCGCTCAGGCGGAGTGTCTGTTGGGATCCTGCCAGAATGACGCCGCAAAGAAGGTCCTGGAGTTGGCAATTGCACGGCTAGACAAGATGGCGATGAATATAAGCGACATTGGAATGCGTCGAGCGTTTCTGAATCGCATCCCCGAGCACCGCCGGATAATTGATATTTCCCGGCAGCTCGGGATTTGCGAGGTCGAGCGGCTGTTACAGTAGACGATGTTCCCGCAAAACGAGAAACGCCGACCATTGGTGGTCGGCGTTTCTGGCGTTTGGGCAGGCCTCCGCGACTAGTGGGGCCACTGTCCTCCGCCGCTACGAACCTTGGTCTTGACCTTGAGTCCTACTGCTTTCTTCATGGTCCTGCTCCTCGGTTGTTGTTACTGCACCAGCTAACTCTATTGAACCACGCCGTTGTGTCTAATTCAAGTCAAAACAGTGTCGTTTCGCCAACAATATGACAGTCTGACTGTGGGCGATATGTAACCACCGACAGTGTCCGACACAATTCAATTGTCGCCGATTGCAATAGAGCAACATCGCCACCTCCTCGCCGCGATCGTCAAGAATCTGACGGTCCAGTGTTTTCAACCTCTTAGCCGCCGCGGTGTCATCGACCGTCAAGAATTTGACGCCTACATGGCATATCGTTCCATACAGCATTACACATTGTGTCCCCCTTCCCTATTCCGCTGGCGAAACATCGGATGTCCGGAGGGCAAGAATGGTTCTTCCCGAACCACGCAGAAGCTGCACCTCGGCCCCCGCCCGAATCCGTGTTTCCCGGCCGGAGCGCGCGTGCAGGCGTGCACGCTTGCGCTCGCGCGCGGCCCGGGCTATGAATTCACCTCCCACGGGCGCGTAGCTCAGTTGGATAGAGTATCGGCCTCCGAAGCCGAGGGTCGTGGGTTCGAATCCCGCCGCGCCCACAAACGAAACTTGCTGATTTTCCAGGGTATTCTCGATGCCCCCTGAGGGCGTGAGCGGTGCGGCGTCGGGCTTCTGTACCACTATTGCACCAAGCGGATCGTTTTTTTCGTCGGTCACCGGTGCTGCTACGGCGTCGTTTGCGGGCGTTCCGAAGGCAAGAAGATCGATCTCTCGACGGAGATACTCAGGCGCCAAGTGGCCGTAGACCTCGGTGGTGATNNGTGGCCGTAGACCTCGGTCGTGATTCGCGGATCGCTATGGCGAAGGATGCGTTGGACAGCGGCAGGATTCGCTCCCGCCATCATCAGCAGCGATGCGGTCGTGTGGCGTAGATCGTGAAATCGGATTTTTCGTACCAAGGGCCGTGGCCAGAGCTTCATCTTGCACTTC
>PMLH01000052.1:495-2540 GCA_003159055.1 Myxococcales bacterium | reverse complement strand
GTTGTTGATCACCATCTCGTAGATTTGCGAAAGCCCGTAGATGTGGCTCTTGCTCAGGTGATCGAATTCCATGCCGAAGCGCCAGTGCGGGTAGCGCACCGGGAAGCCACCGAACGCCGCGACCTCTTGCATGCGTTTGTAGTCGAGAATCTCGAAGCTGGTCTCCCAGAAATCCAGGCCGTAGCTGCGCGCGTGCTCCTCGATCGCGCGCTGGATGGCGAGCAGCGATTCCGGCAGAGGGGCATTTCGGTGCGGCACTACTTGCCCTTTCCAAGAAAGGCGTGGATCGAGTCCGCGATGTCGTCCTTGTTCTCGATTTCCGAGGTCACGACGTTGGGATCGTCGGGAAACGCCGCTCGCAAGTCAGTGATGAACTGTCCCGAGCCGTAGGGGCTTTCCACCTGGCCGTAGCAGAACATGTTCACCTTGGGCAAAATGTCCTTCTTCAGCACCTCCATGCACGACGAGGTATCGTCGGCCGACCAATTGTCACCGTCGGAAAACTGAAACGGATAGATGTTCCATTCCGAGGGTGGAAATTCGTCCTCGATCATCTTCGCGCACAGTTTGTATGCGCTTGAAATCATGGTGCCGCCCGATTCGCGGGTGCGGAAAAAAGTGTCGCGGTCGACCGCGCGCGCGGTGGCATCGTGCACGATGAAGCGCGATTCCAGCCCGTCGTATTGCGAGCGCAACCAGGTGTCGAGCCAGAACGAGGCGATACGAACGATTTCCTTCTGCTCGTCGCCCATCGAACCCGACACGTCCATGATGAAGATCATGACCGCATTCGACTGCGGCAGCGGAATCGTCCGCCAGGACCGGTAGCGCTTGTCCTCGCGCGCGGGCACCACCACCGGCCTGTGCGGATCGTAGTTGCCCATCATGATTTGTCGGCGCAGCGCCTGGCGGAAGGTACGCTTGAAGTGGCGTAGCGATTCGGGACCGACGCGGCGGATGCCGACGTAGCGGTCCTTCTGCGTGATCAGGCGCTCCTTGCCACGCGGTTCGATGCGCGGCAGGGCCAGCTCTTCGCCGAGGATCTCCGCCAGCTCCTCAATCGAGACCTCGACCTCGAGGGCGTGCTCGCCAGCTTCCGAGCCGGCCTTGCCGCTTCCCCCGTCGCCGGGATCGGCGGGACCCAAGCTGTCGCCGACCTTGCCCGGACCCTGCGCCACGCCGCCTTGGCCTTGCTGGCCGAAGCGAAAACGCGGCATCTCGATCTGCGGCACCGGAATCGACACCACGTCCTTGCCACGCCGGCCAAGCCATTCACCGTTGGAAATGTACTTGCGCAGGTTTTGTTTGATCTTCCCACGCACGATGTCCCGGAAGCGATTGTGGGCTGGGTCGATTCGCAGAGCCATGGGTCACCGAGCAGCGGAAGCTAGTCTTTCGCGTCTCCTCGGGCGAAGATCGACGCGACGAAATTGAGCACGTCGGTCGCACAGATTTCGCAGTAGCCGTGGTTGCGGATCAGGCGATTCTTGACCACGTCGATCTTTTCCTGCGTGTCCTTGTCGATGACCTGCGAGACCAGGCTGGTGAGCTTGATCGAGTCCTTCTGGTCCTCGAACAACTTCAATTCCAGCGCCTTCTGCAGCCGTTCGTTGGTGCGGAAATCGAAGTGACGCCCTTCGATGGCCAGCGCACCGATATAGTTCATGATCTCACGCCGGAATTCGTCCTTGCGCGACTCGGGGATGTCGATCTTTTCTTCAATCGAGCGCATCAGGCGCTCGTCGGGCTCTTCGTAGTGCCCGGTGTAGCGGTTCTTGACCTTTTCGCGCTGGGTGTACGCCTTGATGTTGTCGATGTAGTTCGCGCACAGCTTGGCGATGGCTTCCTCGTCGGCGCTGATGGCGCGCTGGACTTCGTTCTTCACGATGTCCTCGTACTCCTGCTTTACCAAACCCAGCAACGTGGTGTAGGTCTTGCGTTCTTCTTCGCTGGTGATGAGCGAATGGTGGCGCAGTCCCGATTCCAGCTCGTTCATCACCATGAACGGATTCACGCAGCCTTCGCCGCGGTCGCTGACCAGGGCG
>PMLH01000052.1:0-478 GCA_003159055.1 Myxococcales bacterium | reverse complement strand
AGCTTCATCTTCTGCACCAGCGACAGTTGGTGCTTCTTCGGATCTTCGAGGCGAGTCAGCACCGCCCACATGGCCGCAGTTTCCAGGGTGTGCGGCGCGATATGCTTGCCGCGGATCTTCTGCGCGTTGTAGTCCTTCTCGTAGATTTTCCGCTCTTCCGAGACGCGCGTGATGTACGGGATGTCGATCTTCACGGTCCGGTCGCGCAGCGCCTCCATGAATTCGTTCGACAACAGCTTCTTGTACTCGGCCTCGTTGGTGTGGCCCAAGATGACCTCGTCGATGTCGGTCTGNNAACTTCTTCGGCTTGATCTTGTGCTCCTGCGAAGCGCCGAGCAGGTCGTACAAGAACGCGACGTCGAGCTTGAGCACCTCGATGAATTCGATCACGCCGCGGTTGGCGATGTTGAATTCGCCGTCGAAGTTGAATGCGCGCGGATCGCTGTCAGAGCCGAATTCGGCGATCTTGCGGTAGTTG
>PMLH01000378.1 GCA_003159055.1 Myxococcales bacterium | reverse complement strand
ACTTTTCAGACACCCTCTGAGACCTACAGGTCCGCGATCTTCACCAATTGCTTGCCTAGATTCTCGCCTGTGAACAGGCGGCCGAGCGCGGCGGGAGCATTCTCGAAGCCTTCCACCACGTCGACGCGGTCTTTGAGCTTGCCCTCGCGCAGCCAGCCAGAGAGCGCCGCGATCGCTTCAGCGGTGCGATGAACGTAGTCGAGCACGAGAAAGCCCTCCATTCGACCGCGGCGTACGAGCAGGTTGATATAGTTCTTCGGTCCAGGCGCGAGCGCTTCGTCGTTGTAGGTCGAGATGGCGCCGCAGATGACCACACGCCCGCGCAAGGCCAGAAAGGCCAGCGCCGCATCCAGGATCGGCCCGCCGACGTTGTCGAAGTAGACGTCGATGCCGTTCGGACAAGACCTGCGCAGCGCGGTCACCAAGTTCTCGCTCTTGTAGTCGATGGCCGCATCGAAGCCGAGCTCGCTGGTGAGGTAGCGGCACTTCTCCTTTCCGCCCGCAATCCCGACCACCCGGCAGC
Organism: Myxococcales bacterium; assembly: GCA_003159055.1. Next base: position 11,047 of record PMLH01000378.1, on the reverse strand, counting down.
CGAGGATTCTCGCAATTTGCCCAACCGCCGATCCGGTCGCGCCGGCCGCACCCGACACCACCACGGTTTCGCCCTGCTTCGCGCGCCCGACATCCAAGAGCCCGAAGTAGGCGGTCAAACCGGTAAGGCCCAACGCGCTTAGGCCGGTGGTGATCGGAAACTCGCTCGGGATTGAAAAAATCGGAATTGCATCCGACTGTTTCACCACGGCGTAGTCTTGCCAGCCAAACAGTCCCTGGACGTGTTGCCCTGGCTCAAACCGGGGGTCGCGCGACCGCACGACCTCGCCGCCGGCGAAGGATCGGATCACATCGCCGACCGGCATCGCCGGCATGTAGGTATCGCGAGCCATCCAGCCACGCTGGGTCGGGTCGCACGACAGGTAGTGGTTGCGGACCAGGATTTCGCCTTCGTTCGGTTCGGGAATATCCACTTCGCTCAATCGGAAATCTGCCGGCCCTATTGACCCAGTGGGTCGTCGCGCCAAGAGCCACTGCCGATTTTTTCCATGCTCCATGTGCTGTTCCTCGAATCCTTCGATGCTCGCCGAACGTCCAATGGCTGTTCAAATCGTAACGAACAACATGAAATCCTGCCTGCATCTTCCAGCCTGACATGACCACTTCACTAGGACCTGAGCTGACCGCTGTTCAGCGTGAGCGTGTAGACGCCGTCCTGCGTTTTGCCCGCGAGCGCCTGTCCCCAGGTGCCCGCCAGCGCGAGGCCGCCGGCACCTTCGACCGCAAATTGTGGAATGAATGCGCCGGATTTGGCCTTACCGGCCTGCCAATTCCGGAAAGTTACGGCGGCGGCGGCCTGGATGCGTTCGAGACCATGTTGGTGGTCGAGGCGCTGGGGAAGGGCTGCGAAGACGGCGGCCTGGTGTTTTCCCTTTGCGCGCACATGTTTGCGTCGGCGGTGCCCCTCTGGCGCTCGGGCGCAACCCAGATCCACGCGCGCTACCTGGAAGCGATCGCGACCGGGAAGCTGATCTGCGCCAACGGCACCACCGAGCCGGAAGCCGGGTCGGACATTTACGCCATGAAGGCGACGGCCCGCCGGGACGGGAGCCACTACGTTCTCGACGGCACCAAGTGCTTCATTACCAACGCCCCGGTCGCGGACGTCTTTCTGATCTACGCCAAGACCAACCCGTCGGCGGGATTCATGGGCGTCTCTGCGTTCATGGTGCCGCGTGAAATGCCAGGGCTGCGGGTGGTGCCAGAGCACAGCAAGTCGGGCCTCAAGACCTCGCCGTGGGGGACCTTGTACCTGGAAGAATGTCGAGTCTCGGAAGACGCACGCGTCGGGCCCGAGGGATCCGGCGCGGCGTTGTTCGGCGAATCGATGATCTGGGAGCGCTGCTGTCTTTTTGCCTACTACGTCGGCGCCATGGATCGAACGCTGGAACACGTAGTCGAGCATGCCCGCTCACGCAGCCAGTTTGGCCATCGGATCGCTTCGTATCAGTCGATTCAGAACCGCATCGTCGACATGAAGGTGCGGCTGGAAACCAGCCGCCTTCTGCTCTATCGCACCGGGGAATTGCACCGGCAGGGCAAGCGCTGCGACGACGCAGTGGCAATGTGCAAGTTGTGGATCTCCGAGGCGGCTGTCCAGTCGGGCCTCGACGCCGTTCAAATCTTCGGCGGCACCGGAATCGTCACCGACACCGGCGTGGACGCGCTTCTGCGCGACGCCATTCCGGCGCAGATCTTCTCGGGCACATCGGACATGCAACGGATGATCGTTGCTCGCCACCTGGGGCTTTCGTAATGCGCATCGACCGACTGGTAACGACCTGGGCCGAGCGCACGCCACAGCAGATCGCCGTCGACGGTCCGGGCGAAGCTTTCAGCTACCGCGAGCTCGACGCGCTGGCGAATCGGTTCGCACACGCCTTGCGGGCCGCGGGCGTCGCACCCGGCGACCGGGTCGGCATCCATCTGCCACGCTCGGGGCGAGCCGTTGCGGCGATGCTCGGTGCTTCGCGCGCGGGCGCCGTGTACGTGCCGCTCGATCCCAGCTCGCCGCCGCCGCGCATGCGCTCGATCGTCACCGACTGCAACCTGCGCCACGTGGTCATCGCGCCGAGCTTGTTCGCCAATTGGCTGTCGGCCTCGCTGTGCGCCCCGGTGGAGCATTTCTTTCTCGCCGCCGATGCTCCTCTGCCCGACCTGCCTCGACCAGCCAAGGCGCACGGCTGGTCGGACGTGCTGGCGCACAGCTCGACCCCGCTCGCACCGGTCAGCGACAATCCCGACGACCTGGCGTACCTGCTTTACACCTCTGGCTCGACCGGGGCGCCCAAGGGCGTGATGCTCTCCCATCGCAACGCCCTCTCATTTTCTGAATGGGCCGCGGATCTCGTCGCCCTTTCGCCGACCGACCGCGTGGCCAGCGTGGCGCCGTTCCACTTCGACCTCTCGGTGTTCGACCTCTGGGCGACGCTCGCGCGCGGAGCGAGCTTGGTGATTGTCGACGAAGCCACGGTGCTGTCAGGGCCGCGGATGCTGGATCGGATCGCCAGCCAAGCCATCACCGTCTGGTATTCGGTTCCGTCGGCCCTCGTGCTGATGCTCGATCACGGCGGCTTGGAAGGCAGGGGCGCGCCATCGTTGCGGGTGGTCTTCTTTGCCGGCGAGGTGTTCCCGATCAAGCATTTGCGGCGAACCATGGCCGCGCTGCCGAACGCGCGCTTCTTCAATCTGTTCGGGCCGACTGAAACCAACGTCTGCCTCGCCCACGAGGTCCGGGCGATTCCGCCCGAAAGCGTGCAGGCCATTCCCATCGGGCGACCCTGCTGCGGGGATGAGGTTGCGATCATGGATGAACAGGGTCGGTCGGTCACCGACGGCGAGATCGGCGAGCTGTTCGTGGACGGGCCGACCGTGATGCTGGGTTACTGGAATGGCGGACAGCGGACGCCCGCCAAGCACCCCTATCCAACCGGCGACTTCGTTGCCCGCCGTCTCGACGGCGAAATCATGTACCACGGACGGCGCGACCACATGGTCAAGGTCCGCGGCTTCCGCATCGAATTGGCCGAGGTCGAGGCCGCGCTGACAAGTCATCCTGGCATCCGCGAAGCGATTGCCTTCGCCGCCGACGGGCGGCTGTGGGCCGCGATTTTGGCCTCTGACAAGGATCTGTCGGTGTTGGCCATCAAGCAGCACTGCGCCCTTCGTCTGCCACCGTACATGGTTCCGTCCGACGTCAGGCTGCTCGCGGAAATGCCGCGCACCTCAAGCGGAAAGATCGATCGCGTCGGTCTGCGCGCCGCCCTGGTCGGTCGAGAACAATCCACCACCCGAGATTCGGAAAAATCGAGGACGTTGTAATGGAAGAGCGAATCCGAGCATCTATTCATCAATACATCGTGAGCACCTGGCTAAGCGGAGACGAACGCGGTTTTGACGACAACACCGATTTGCTCAGCGCCGGTATTCTCGATTCCTTTTCCACGCTTTCGATTGTCGCGTATCTGGACGAGACCCTTCATGCCCAGCTCCAACCGGCAGAAATCAACCCTGAAAACCTACGCAGCGTAAATGCTCTGGTTCGCATCGTGCTGGCCAAGCTCGCGAAAACGGAAGAGCGAGTCGCGGCCCAATAGCTTTTCGTTCACCTCAACATCACCCCCAACCCTGAAGAAGTAAGATGGAACAAGCCCTACGAACTATCGTGTCGAGAATTGCGGAGACTTCAGCGGACTTTCCGCCAACCGCCAACCTGCGCGACGACCTCAGCGTCGACTCGGTTCGCGCGCTCGAACTGGTCTTCGAGGTCGAAAGGGAATTTGCGATCAAGGTGCCGGAGGGGCGCTACGGCGAAGTGCGCACCTTCCAGGACCTGGTGAAGCTGGTCGGCACGATCAAGGCAGCGTAGAGAATTGGGGCCTGCTTTCGTGCCAAGACGGGTCGTCATCACCGGATGTGGCGTGGTCACCGCGGGTGGCAACGATCTGGATTCGTTCTGGAACGCCCTGATCTCTGGCAAGACCTTGGTCGGCGTCGTGAAGAATTTCGCTTGTCCGGAGATAGACGTTCTGGCTGGCGCCGAGGCCCTGCTGCCCGACGATGAATTCGGACCTGGCCAGTTGGAAAAGGATCCGTTTGCCGGGCGTTGTGCCTTGCTCGGGCTCGCCGCGGCCCGCCGCGCGCTTGCGCATGCTCGGCTGCAGGCTGGACACGCGGCGCTGGTTGACGCTGGCGTGGTGCTGGGCACAACCATGGCCGAAGAACGGCAAGTCGGAGCCATGAGCGAACGCTGGGCCACCCAGGGCGCGGACAGCATCGACGCCGAATTCCTCGCCCGCGTAGACAACCACAAGCTCGCCGCCGGTATCGCAAGCGCGTTCGGCCTCGGCGGTCCGGTTCTGCTCAACGCCACCGCATGCAGCTCCGGCAACGCATCGATCGCCTGGGGCTATGACGCCGTCGCCGACAACGTCGCCGACGTCATGCTTGCCGGCGGCGCCGACACCTTCACTCGCTCACTGTTTTGTGGATTCTCGCGGATGTCGGCCCTGTCGAAAACGGTCTGCAAGCCCTTTGACAAAAATCGCGATGGAGTCTCCTTCGGCGAAGGTGCCGGCATGCTGGTCCTGGAAGAACTGGAGCACGCGAAAAGGCGAGGCGTGCCCATCCTTGCCGAGATCCTGGGCTACGGACTGAGCAACGACGCCCACCACGTGACGGCGCCCGAGCCGAATGGCGCTGGCTTCGTGCGCGCCATCGAGCAGGCCCTGACTTCGAGCGGAACGGCCGCCGAGAGTGTCGGCTACATCTGCGCCCACGGCACCGGCACCCAGTACAATGACCAGGGCGAGGTGCGCGCAATGAAGACAGTATTCGGCGAGCGCGCCCCGCACATTCCCATCAGCTCGATCAAGTCGACCCTCGGCCACACCAACGGCGCCGCTGCATCGCTCGCAGCCGTTGCGTGTGTCCTGGCGCTGGGGCGCCAAATGGTTCCGCCCACCGCCAATCTCGTCGAGCCCGACCCCGAATTCGGCATGGACTTCATCGTCGGCCGGGGTCGACCAACCCGTTTCTCCACGTGCCTCAACATGTCGGCGGGTTTCGGCGGCGCGAACGCCTGCCTCTTGCTTGCGAGGGCACCGTGACCGACGGCATTGCAGTGACCGGGATCGGCGTTCTCACTCCACTTGGCGACACGGTTGCGTCTTTGATGGAAGCTCTCGGCGCGGGCCGGTCTTCCGTGGCCACATTGTCAGGCCCCGCCGCGGTCGCGGGTTCGGCGCTGCAGGACTTCGATGCGAGTCGATACGCGAGCGTGCGAGGCATGCGTATCTACAATCGGGCCACTCGCCTTGGCATCTGCGCGACGCGACTCGCGTTGCAGGATGCGGGCTTGGAAAACGCCGGCTTCCCGGCCGAGCGCCTGGGCGTGGTCATGGCTGGGACCTACGCGCACCTCGATACGCTCATCGAGTACGACCGCAGCCTGATGACCCAAGGTCCGTCGCGCACCAATCCGGCGCTCATGCCGCTTGCGATTCCCAGCGCCCCGGGTGCGCTCATCGCGCTTTCGTTCGGTGCCAAGGCTTGCTCGATCACGTTGGCGGACGGCGGAGCGGGCGGGCTCGACGCGATCGGGCTCGCTGCCCGTCTGGTGCGCTCCGGCCGTGTCGGGGCCTGCGTCGTGGTTTCTGCGCTCGCGTTCTTCGACGAGTTGATTCTCTCGTCGGCGCGCGCGGGCGTGCTGGCTGGTGCCGATGACTTTCGCGTGTTCGATCGCCGCAGCCGCGGCAGCGCTTTCGGCGAAGCCGGGGCCGCATTGATTGTGGAATCGCTCGCGAACGCCGAGGCGCGTGGAAAAAGGCCCAAGGGCTTGCTGCTCGCGCAGGCGTCGACCTTCGCGGCTGGCGACGGACTGGCGTCCGCGCTGGCAAGAGCGTCAACCAAGGCACTCGCCGTTTCAAAGACCGAGGTTGGGTCGCTTGGACTTTGCAGCAGCGGCGCGAGCGGCATCGGAAAAGTCGACCGCGCCGAGGCGGGAGCAATGTTGCAGGTCCTGGGCGCCTCGGCGGGAGAAACCGCCGTCACCGCAATCAAGGCGAGTCTGGGCGATTCCCTCGACGCCGCCGGGTTACTGCAAACCATCGTCGCCATGAGCGCGCTTTCGGGCAGCCCGGCACCCGCGATCGCCGGTTTCGCGGAACCGGCCGTGGCAGGTCTTGCCTACCTGACCGCACCCACGCGCATCACGACAGGCCGCGCCCTTGTCACGGCGACGTCGCGGACTGGCGCCTGCTCGGCGTTGGTCATCGCGAGAGACTCGGACGCATGACAAACGATATCTCGGCCGGAGCCAGAGTCGCTATCGTGACCGGCGGCTCGCGCGGCATCGGCCGTGCCATTGTGGAACGGCTGGCCCGCGCCGGCCTCGACGTGACCTTCACGTTCGTCGCCAATCAGGCTGCTGCGCGAGAGCTGGAATCGAGCCTCGCCGCCGCCGGCTTGCGCGTCCGTGGCTTGCGCGTCGACGCACGCGACGCCGGCGCCTGCAAGGCCATGGCCGAGTCGGTAATCGCCGAGCGAGGTCGCATCGACGTGCTGGTGAACAACGCCGCCGTCGTAGCCGATCGCCTGTTGGCGATGATGGCCTTGGAAGACTGGGACAAGGTCCTCGATACCAGTCTGAAAGGACTCTTCGGCACCACCCAGCCGACTGCCAAGCAGATGATGCGGCAGCGCTTCGGCCGCATCGTGAATCTGACGTCGGTCTCGGGCATCACCGGAATCGCCGGTCAAACCAACTACTCGGCCGCGAAAGCCGCTATCATTGGATTCACGCGTTCGCTCGCCAAAGAGCTGGCCCCCGCGGGCATCTGCGTGAACGCCGTCGCGCCTGGTTTCGTCGACACCGAGATGCTCTCCGGCTTTTCACCCGAGCAGCGCAAAGAAGCCATGGCCCGCGTGCCCATGCGCCGCTTTGCCGATGCGCAGGAAGTGGCAGCGTTGGTCGCCTACCTGGCCTTGGAAGCCCCGTCGTATTTGACCGGGCAGACCTTGGTCATCGACGGCGGATTGTCGGCGTAGCGCCGCACCGACGCGAGCGGCGTTGCCGTGGATGCGCGGCAAAGGGGAAAAGCCTGGGTGGCTCCTTGTCGCCCAGAGCCGAGCGACTAGAATCCGTCCAGCATGGCTTCCTGGCAACCTACGAAAACACGAAGCACCAAGGCACCACCGTCTCGCGGCCTGGCTGCGCTTGGGCTGGGCGTTCTTCTGCTGCTCGCGGCTTGCTCGACGGACGGCGTCGCCTCGTCGGGGCCATCGAGCGGCGGCGGTGGCGCGGCCGGTGGCGGTGGCGGCGCAGGTGCGTCGACATGTGCGGACTGTTTCGCGCGGCCACGGTTGACCGGGGTCAATTGGTTTGGGTTCGAGACGAGCAACTTCTCGCCCCACGGGCTGTGGGCGCGTGACTACCGGTCGATGCTGCGGCAGATCAAGGATCTCGGCTTCAACAGCGTACGGTTGCCTTGGTGCAACGACATGCTGACCGCCGTTCCCAGCGGGATGCAGATCAACGCCTACGGCGCCGATCCTTACACGAACGAGACTGGGCTCAACCTCGACCTCGCCGGGCTCTCCTCGCTGGAGGTGATGGACAAGATCCTGGACGAGGCCAATCGCGTTGGACTGAAGGTGATTCTCGACAATCATTCGCGAGCGCACGACGGCTACATGAACGAGACCTTGTGGTACACCAGCACGTATTCCGAGGCCACTTGGATCTCCGATTGGGTGTCACTGGTTGAGAGGTACAAGAGCAACCCGGCGGTGGTGGCGGTCGATCTGAAGAATGAACCGCACGGCAACACGACCAGCGGAATGAAACCGCCAGCCACGTGGGGGTACGACGAGCCGACGTACGGCGATACCGACTGGCGTAAGGCCGCGATCAAGTGTGGGCAGGCCATCCTGGCCGCCAATCCCGCCCTGACCCTCATCGTCGAGGGCGTGGAAAACTACCGCGGCGACAACTACTGGTGGGGCGGCAATTTGCAGGGCGTGGCCGACAGTCCCATCGGCGACCACGGGATCCCCGCGACCAGCCTGTGGTACTCGGCGCACGAGTACGGCCCCGAGGTCTACGCGCAGCCGTGGTTCTCGGCCCCGGACTTTCCGAGCAACATGCCCGCGCTTTGGGACGCCAAGTTCTGGTTCGTGGCCAAAGGCGGAGTTGCGCCGGTCTTCATCGGCGAGTTCGGCATCAAGGAGGCGAGCGCCGCCGATTCCAGCTCCGTGCCCTACAAGTGGCTGACCAAGTTCATGGACTATGTCGGCAGGCAAACCAGCTGGACGTTCTGGAGTATGAACCCCAACTCGGGTGACACCGAGGGTATCCTGAAAGACGACTGGGTCACGGTGAATCAGGCCAAGTACGGCCTCATCAAGCCCTACCTGGCCGGCGACTAGGTAGCGCGACCACGCACAAAATCGTGCAGTGCAGATAGCAAAGTGCAAGCGCCCACGCTGCCCGAAACACCGTCAAAAACCTGACGTTCTCAGGAAATAGGTACGTTCCTGACCACGGGGTGCTATACGAGCCCGGTTCATGTCCTCATTCTCGTCATTGCCCATTCCAGCTCCACTTGCCGATGCCATCACCGCGCGCGGATACGAAACCGCCACCTCGGTCCAGGTGGCCGTACTGGAGGAGCGCTGCAACGGGCACGACCTGCTGGTTTCGTCGCAGACAGGTTCCGGCAAGACCCTCGCCTTTGGTGTCCTACTGGCGCACGCTCTGCTGGAGGAGAAGACGGATGCGCCGGCCGCCGCGCAAAACAAACGCGCACGCAAGCCTGCGGCTTTGGTCATCGCACCGACGCGTGAGCTGGCCAATCAAGTCCGCTCTGAGCTCGCCTGGTTGTTCGAAAAGACGCGCCTCAAGGTCGTCGCATTCACCGGCGGCAGCGACGTCCGACGCGACATGAAGCTCCTCTCGCACGGCGCCGACGTGGTGGTTGGGACGCCCGGCCGACTGGTCGATCTGCTCCAGCGCGAAGCGCTGGCGCTGGACGCCGTGGAGGTCGCAGTGCTCGACGAGGCCGACGAAATGCTGGACATGGGCTTTCGCGAGGACCTGGAAACCCTGCTCGGCGCTGCGGCCGCACGCAAACGCACGCACATGTTCTCCGCGACCTTACCGCGACCGATCCTCCAGCTCGCCTCTCGCTACCAGGGTGAGGCGGTGCGCGTGGATGCACGCGAGGAAGGCGCCAGCGGCGCGCATACCGACATCGAGTACGTCGCGCACGTGGTGGGTTACGATGATCGGCTGGCTGCGGTGGTCAATATCCTGCGCATGCACACAGGCGACAAAGCCATCGTGTTCGGCACCACACGCGAAGGCGTGGCCAACCTGCACCAGGCGCTCGTGCGCCATGGTTTTCGGGCGGTCGTGCTGTCCGGCGATCGCGCGCAGGGCGAGCGCAATCGCGCCATCGAAGCGCTGAAGGAAAACGAGGCACAAGTGCTGGTGGCGACCAATGTGGCCGCACGCGGGCTGGATTTGCCCGAGGTCGATTTGGTATTGCACGCTGATCTACCGCTTAACGCCGATTCGCTCACACACCGGAGCGGACGCACTGGTCGCGCCGGACGCAAGGGCAAGAGCGTCGTCATCGCCGACCCCGCCGAGCGCCGAAAGGCCGAACGCCTGCTCGCCATGGCGAAAGCCAAGTACGTGTGGACGCCTGCGCCGACCGCCGAGGCCATCGCGGAAGCCGGACGCCGCCGCCTGGAAGAAGAGCTGCTCAAGGCCACGCCGCCCGAGGATGGCGACGAAGCGCGCGGACTTGCGAACCGGCTGCTCAAGGACCACAAGAAGGAAGAGCTGCTGGAGGTCCTGCTGGCGCGCGAGCTGGCCCGCTGTCCTCACGGCGAACCGCTGCGCCCCGTGGATCCGAAATTCCTGGCACGCGCCCCGCGCGAGATGCCGGAGCTGCCGCCTCGGCGCAGCCGTTCCGACTTCGAGCAAGGCGCCGTCGTGTTTCGCGTGAACCTGGGCGCAGCCGACAAAGCCGAGCCGGGCTGGATACTGCCGCTCGTCTGTCGTCGCGGCGGCGTGACTCGCAATGAGGTCGGCGCCATTCGCGTCGGCGCAACCTCCACCGAATTCCAGATCGCCGGCGATGCCGCGCAGGACTTCGCCCTGGCCGCCGCGCGCCCCGATCCCCGCGCACCTCACGTGGTCATCGAAGCCAGCGGCCCGTTGCGCAGAGGATCTGCACCCGCATATCCGAAGGCGCCGCGCCCGCGCGAGGATCGCAACTTCGCGACACGACCACCTCGCCAAGGGGACGGTGCTGGCTTCCAGCCACCGCGCCGGCACGACGAGCGCAGTGACTATCCTCGCAAGCCGCGCTGGCAAGAAAGCGCCCGGCCCTATCCGGCTGCGCGTCCGCGCGAGGACAGCCCATCGCGCCCGCAAGGACAGGCGCATGGCCCCGACCAGCCAGCAGCGGGGCCACGCGAAGAGCGCAAGCACTTCCAGAACAAATTCGCGCGCAAACCACGCCCGGCCATGGGCGGCAAGCCCAAGGGCGAATGGAAGCCCCGATGACCGCTTACCGGGACGATTGACCGATCAGCGAACGCCCGGGCAGTCGGTTCGAAGCAGGGCCGTCGCCGCCCAAAGCAAGGGGGCCTGGCCATGCATGTCGTTTGTTCCCGGCGTTTTGCCCTCGTAATACGACTGCTGCGACGCCAGATCTCCGGCCGGTGCCTGGTCACTGCCGGGACAGACGCTGCTCAGTTGACCGGTGCCTTTGGCATTGCTGCTCAAAGCGAGCCAGCCGTTCCGGGCGGCGGTGATGTACTTGCTATCGGTCAGCCAGCCGTTCTTGATTCCGGTGACCAGCGCATAGGTAAACATGGCCGAGCACGAGCTTTCGGGGTACGAGGCGCTCGTGCTCACGTCGAGCACTTGGCGCCACATACCCGCGCTCGTCCCGCTCGCGATCTGCACGCCCAGAAGGGCGTCCATCTGTTTCTTGTAGCCGGCCATGATGGTG
>PMLH01000416.1 GCA_003159055.1 Myxococcales bacterium | reverse complement strand
CGAACAGATGTGCGAGGCGCTGCAGGCCGCGCACGATGTCGGCGTGATTCATCGCGATCTCAAGCCGGAGAACATTCTGCTCCTCGGCTCGGCCGTCGCAACCCGAACCCCGCCAAGCGGACAGTCGAGCCCGGGCCTCGATCCGCGCGAACCGTCCGACTTCGTCAAGGTGCTCGATTTCGGCATCGCCAAGAGCGCCGAGATTGAAGAAAGCTCACAGAAGGGCAAGCGTCTGACCCGGCCCGGTGTCGCGATGGGCACGCCCGAGTACATGGCGCCCGAGCAAGCTGCGGGTCACCCTGCCGATCCGCGCTCGGACATCTACGCCGTGGGCTCGATCATGTACGAAATGCTGTGCGGCGCCCCTCCCTACGAGGGCGACAACGTGATGGAGGTGCTGCACAAGAAGGCCAACGAACAGCCGAAATCGCTGGCCGAGCTGCGCCCCGCGCTTCCGCGTTCGGTGGTGGCGTTGGTCGAGCGGGCGATGGCGCGTGCCGCGGCCGATCGGCCGAAGAGCATGGCCGACCTGGCGTACGAGATTCACACGGTCGAGACTGCCCTGGTGATGACGCCTGCGCCGGTGCTCTTGACCACGCCGGGCCCGGCGTCGCGCGAGGAGAGCCAGGGCAACTATCGACCGGTGTTCGGCGAATTGTCCGAGACACGGGTGGTCAGGCCCTTTGCCACCCGGCAGCGTTTGGCGATTGCCGCGGTCGTCTCGTCGGGGCTTCTGTTCAGCATCGGCCTCGTGTGGCTTGTGCGCAGTTTGCGAACCCCTCCGACCCCGCCGGATCCGATTGCTGTGGCGACCGTCGTGCCCACGCCGGCGGTCGCGCTTCCGCCCCCGCTGCCCGAGCCGAGCCCGGACGGCGGCGGCAGTGTCGAGGCGCTCCCGCCTCCGTCAATCGACGCGGAGCCGACCAGCGAGCCGGAGCCGGTGGCCGAAAGCAGCGAGGCGGGCAAACGCGAGGGCAGCGCGCGCGGCAGCCGTGTCGCGCAGGTCTCGACGGTCAAGGAAGCCCAAGAAAGCCTGCACGCCGCCCAGCAGCTTCTGCACGCCCAGCGCTACGATGAGGCGAGGACCGAGTTCGGCAAGCTGCTCGCGAGCAAGCAGAGCAGGGGCGCGGCCGCGGCCGGGCTCGCCCAGATCGCATTCCAGGAAAGGAAGTACAAGGAAGCCGTCGATCGGGCCAAGGAAAGTGCGCGTTTCGGTGGCGGCCCCGAGGCGCGCGTACTGCTCGGGGATGCGTACTTCAAGCTTGAGCGCTTCGACGAGGCCAAGAAGGCCTACACTGACGCGCTCAAGCTCGACCCCAACAACCGCGTCGCCGGCCAAGGATTGCGGCTGGTCGAGAGCCAGTAACAATTCCGCAACCGCCGTCTGGGCGGGCCGTCGCCACACTGATAAGCTATGGCCGCAAGCACGATGGCGGTTACCTATCCGCGACAGTTCGGCAAGTACGTCCTGCTCAAGCCGCTCGCCAAGGGCGGAATGGGCGAGATTTACGTAGCGGCGCTTGGCCAATTGGACGGTTTCGACAAGCTGTGCGTGATCAAGAAGGTCATCCCGGAAAAGTCGGACGATGGCAAAGCGAAGCGTTTTCTCGATGAGGCCAAGGTCGTGCTTCGCCTCACGCACTCCGGGCTGGTCAACACCTTCGATGCCGGACAGGTTGATAGCGAGTTCTACATCGCGATGGAGATGGTCGAGGGCAAGGACCTGCGCGAGGTATGGAATCGATGCGTCCGGGTCCGGCACCGTATCCCGATCGAGGTCGCGCTGCACATCGCGCGTGAGGTGGCGCGCGCGCTGGCCTACGTGCATAGCTACGGCGACCTCAACCTGGTCCACCGCGATGTGGCGCCGCCGAACATCATGCTTGCCTACAACGGCGATGTGAAGTTGACCGATTTCGGTCTGGCTCGCAGTGCCCTCAAACAAGAACACACGCAGCCCGGCGTGGTTTTCGGCCGAGCCGCCTACCTCGCACCCGAGCAGGCGCGAGGCGAGGTCGCGGATCCGGGCACCGATGTGTATTCACTCGCGGTCGTGCTGTGGGAGCTTCTTACCGGTCATCAGTACCTGCAGATCTCGGGGTTGGATCCCGCGGCGGCGCTGTCGCTGGTCCGTCACCCCAAGCCCACCCCGCCGTCGGTTCGCGCGCCGTGGGTTACGCCGGGCCTCGACAAAGTCATCATGAGCGCGCTCTCACCGGAGCGCAGCAAGCGATTCGCCAGTGCGGAAGAGTTTCGTCTGGCGTTGTCGGATGCGATTGCCGAGGCGGCGCCGCGCACCGACGCAGTCCGCGTTTCGGAGCTGATGCACGCGATCTATCAGAAGGCCATCGCGGAAGAGGCGGCCGAGCGCGAACGCTTTCTCAAGGAAGTTCTGCCGGGGTTCCGCGCCGCGACCACGCCAGGCCCGTTGACTTTCACGCCGCCTCCGCTTCCGCGCCGGCCGCCCACACCCACCAAGCCGTTGACGAAGCCGTCGACGCCGAAACCGGCTGCCCGACCGCCTGCTTTGCCGCAGGACCGCGAGGCACGCAAATTTGCGAAGCGTGAAGCCGCGCTCAAGGTGCTGGCCGAGCTCGCGGCCGAAGACGGCGATGGTCCCTCCAAGAATTAGGCAAGGACATTGACGGGAGATCAAGCCGAGTTTCCGCGTATCGCCATCGTCACGGTGATCTACCGATGCGCGAACTTCATGCCGGGCTTCTTGCAAAGCCTGGCCGAGGTGGATTACCCACGCGACCGCTTCGAGCTGCACCTGGTGGACAACGGCGCCGGCGACGGGAGTCTTGCGGCCGCGCGCCTGGAAATCGAACGGCTGGGCGCAAGGCTGCCAGCGGTGGTGATTCACGAGCCGGGTTCAAACCTGGGCTTTGCAGTCGGCAACAATCTGGCCCTGCGCGCCGCCATCGAACGCGGCGTCGACTATTGCTACCTGCTCAATCCCGACGCAACCTTCGAACCTGGGGCGCTTGGCCAGGCGATTCGCGTGGCCCGGCAAACCGAGCGGCTGGGTTCGGTGCAATCGCTCTTGGTGCTCGGCGACCGGCCCGACGTGGTCAACACCAGTGGCAATCACATTCACTTCCTCGGGTTTGGCTACGTCGGCGGCTATCAGACATTGCGCAAGGATGTGTCGCCCGAGGCGCGCGACATCGCCTTTTCGTCGGGTGCCTGCGTGCTGGTGCCGACTTCGATTCTGAAAGAGGTGGGCCTGTTCGACGAAACACTGTGGCTCTATCACGAGGACCTGGATCTCGGCTGGCGCATTCGCCTTGCCGGGTATCGCAACGTGATTGCGCCCGCCAGCGTTTGCCGCCACCACTACGAGTTCTCGCGGTCGCTCTCCAAGTGGTACTGGATGGAGCGCAATCGCTGGATTGTCGTGCTGAAGAACTACCGGTTGGCGACGATTCTGTTGCTGCTTCCGGCGATGCTGGTCGCGGACGTCGGGCTGCTCTTGATGTCGGCCAAGGCGGGCTGGCTTTCGTCCAAGCTGCGTTCGCTGGTTTGGTTTCTGCAACCCTCGGCGTGGGCCTACCTCGTGCGCTCCCGGCGAGAGGTGGGGAAGATCAGGCGCGCGCCCGACCGCGAGCTGCTGAGGCATTTCACGGCCGTGATCGACTATCCAGACTTTCGCAGTCCGATCGTCGCAAAGGTGATCGAGCCGATGTGGAAGGCGATGCTGGCGGTGGTGCGCGCAGTCGTGCGCTGGTAGACAGCAGTCATCCGCCAAAGCAGGCGTAGGAATACGTGGTCTCGGTGAAGGTTTGGTCGCACAGGGCTGAGAGCTTCTCGCTCACCTCATTGCCGCAACCGTCGAAGGTCCGAGTGTAGCAGCTCTCCTCTTTGCCTGTCTTCTTGCCGGTGAGGTAGAGGGTCTGCCTCGAGAGTTGATGTCCCTTGTCGTCATAGGTGTAGGTCAATCGGCGATCGTCGGATTCGTTGGTCAAGTAGTGATCCTCCTCGGTCGAAGTCAGGCCGGCGGCGTTGAGGGTGTACGCGATGGTTGCCGTGGCAGATCCGTCTTTGTCGGTGTACGTCTCGAGCACGACCTGATTGGCACTGTTGTATTGGTAGGAAACGTTGACGCTGGTGCTGGTGAGGGCTGCAATGTCCCCGTGCGCGGCCGTGCGTCTTCCTGAGCCGTCGTAGTCGTAGGTGGAAACCTTGGTAAGTGGCACGCTTCCGTCGCACCAAGGATCGAATTCCGATTTCACCATCAAATTGTTGGCGTTGTACGTGTAGCGTTGGCAACCTGGGCCGGAAGGGATGTCGAGCGTGCTCTTGGTGTCGTCAATCACCGTCAGATTCCCCTGACTGTCATAGGAATAAACGGTCCAGGAACACTCGCCCGGCCGGTTGGCGACGCAAGCGTCGTTCTTCTTTTCGCTCAGCTTTCCTGCTTGGTCGTAGGCGTAGTAATAGGTATACGCCTGAATACCGCTCCCCGTGGTTTCGCTGCGAATCAGCCAGCCCTGGCTATTGTAGAAATAGTTGGTTGTGGCTTGGCTGGTGGACACCGTGCAAGGGCCCGGGATCTCGCTGCAGGACAAGGCCTGGCCGTCGATGCCCGAGCTGATCGAGCCGCCATCGTTTCCAGACACGCCGCCAGTGCTCGACACGCCTCCGCTGTCGGGGCTGGTCGTGCCGGTTCGCCCTCCGGTGCTTGGTGGGGCATCGGTCGAGGCATCAGCGCCGCCCGTGTCACCTCCACCAGATCCCGCTCCAGCGTCGCCTGGAAGACCGCCGAGGCCAGCCCCGCCGCTGCCGCGAATGCCACCGCTGGCCCCGCTGTCGGCACCTCCGGCTCCTGGGCTGGCAGCATCAGCGCCCCCTATGCCGCCAGCGGCTCCGCCCGCACCACCCATTCCACCGCCGTCCCTGCCGGCACCGCTCATTCCAGCACTTCCGCCGCTGCCACCGCGCCCACCTGACCCGACAGCCGCGCCACTTCCTCCGCCCATTCCACCCGGGTCAGCCGCCCCGTCCTGGAAGTGCAGCAAATTGTCTTTGGAACTACAGGCCAGTGCCAGAAAGCCGAGGCAGGTGACAAGACACGCTAGGCTCGATCGATAGGTCGTTGTCATGCCCTCTAGGTGCGCAGCCACGAAAGAATGGTTCACTCGGGTGAGCGATATTCACGCTCCTTCTCTTTCACTCAAGTGATTTGAATCACGTTTCTAGCGAAACAGGAAGCCGGCCCCGACTGCGACCGCCAGCCAGTTGCCACCGACGGACAGCACAGGCTGATCGTTGGCCAGACCTTCGGAGGTGAAGAGGGAACGTCCGGCCTCGACCACCATGATGAGGCCGAGCGGCCCAACCCCGGCAAACGCGGCCAGCGACGCCACCGGTCCACCCCATGCGCGCGCCACACTGGTCGCGGCGATGTCGGCGCGACCGTTGGAATCGCCAGCAAGATGCGCAAGGCCGATTCTTCCCCCGAGGCTGACGCCGACGCCGAGGTTTTGGGTTTCAGCATGCACGCCGAGGAGCAAGCCGCCTGAGACGAGCAGTGCCCGGGCTTGTCCGATCGCCGTCCCGGTCGTGCTCGTGCCTGCCGCATCCACGTCAGCTGCAAGCTGCCAGTGTTGCCCGAATTCCTGGTTGAGCCCGATGCGACCGCCCCAGGCCGACGCTCCATGCGCGACAGAAAACGTGCGCCACAAGCCGGCCACATCGAGTCGAAGCGGATGCCGGTTGTCCTCGGTGCTGGGGCGACTTTGGGGAACATCGACGGTGGCCGACGGTGCCGGCGTGGCCTCCGACCGGGGAGCCGGTCGCACCGAAACACGCTCGCGTACGGCCGGGCTGAGCGAGGCCAAGATCTCGATTCCAGCCAGGGCCAAGGCGCGTGGCGCCGCATCGCCCGGAAAATCGTCCAGTCTCAAGGTGCGATCGACCGACTTGCCGCCCGCCTGACTGGTCGCCTCGACCCACGCCATGGTGTCGGCACAACGGATCACGAGGCGGTCGGCGGTGGAGGGTGCCGGCTCGGCGGCCTCCACCAGGAGATCGCCGATTTCAACACCGACGATGCGCCGAACCTCCTCGGAGGATGGTCCGCCGCACACCTTGATGTCGAGCACGACGCGACCCTTTGAACCAGCGGGCTCGCAAAAAGCGCGAGACGGGAACGTCGCGGTGAAGGCAACCGCAAGCGCGAGAAGAAAGCGCCAGAGAAGGGCTCCGTCGCCCATTCCTATTTGATACCACCCATCGATTTGACCGACGAGGCGCGACGGCCAGCGGGATAGAGGCGCACATACTCCTCCGCACGATCGCGAGCGCGGCCAAGGTCGCCCGCCTGCTTCCACGCCTCGACCTCGCGCGCGAGTGCGTCCTCGGCGAAGGGACCAGACGGGAGAATCCGTCGAACCTCTGCGAATGCGGCGGCAGCTTCTTTGGGATGCCCAAGCTCCATCAGAAGCACGCGGCCCAAGCTGAATGCGGCCAGCGGGGCGCGCGGGTCGGTAGGGTGCTGCTCCAGAGCTTGCTTGAGCAAACGCGCGCCTTGAGCGTGATGTCCGGCCAATCGTGCCGCGTCGGCTGCGAGCAGCAGTTCCTCCGCCGACTCACCTTTCGCCGTTGGCGGGCTGCTCGGCTTGCTGACGGCATCTTGAACCAGCCGGGCGGGTCGCGCTCGGGGCACCGGTAGCGCGGGAGTTTCGACCTGCGCATTCACGACCAACGGAGGAAACCAGCCATTCTCGCCCTTTTCAAGTAGCTTGCTGCCCACGCCCCAGTCGACGCGAACGGTGCCCCGCTCCACCGAGACCCCGACCCGGTCTGCGACTTGCTCGACGGTAAAGACAGTTCCTATCACCGTGATGGTCACCGGCGCGGCTTGCACCACGAAGACCCGGTCCAGTTGCTGCGCGACCTCGAAGCGCGCCCGGCCCCGAGCCAGCTTCACCGCCGTTCGAGTCTTGGTTTGTTCGGCAACTACCACTTCACTGCCCGCTTCGAGCGGGGTGGCCAGGGAGCCATCGCCGAGTCGAATCGCGCCGGGAGGGGCACTGGGTGATTGCTTCGCGAGGGCAGGGGGACTTGGCAGCACCGGCTTGGTCACCGGGTGGGTTCCATACAAGAAGCCGACGAACACGACGCCGAGCCCAATCACACCCACGAGACCCGCCCTTCGCAGGTTTCGTCGATGACGGCGGCCGCGGGCTCCCTCGATCAGTCGTTCGATATCGCGGTCGGAAAGGCCGGGATCGATGTGCGCGCCCGCACTGCCGATGCGCCGTATGAGGTCGGCTTCAGACATCCGACAGCCTCTTTTCGATCTCTCGTTGTGCCCGCGCCACGCGTCGCTTCGCTGTCGCGAATGAGCAGCCGCACAGGCGCGCGACAGCGTCCATCTTTTCGCCTTCGATGATGTGCAGGCTGAAAGCCAACCTGTCGTCCACCGGCAAGTCGTCGAGCACCTGATACACCGCGCGCAAGAGCAGCCGATCGAGAGGCGAAACCGACGGGGCGATGGCGTTCACCCCGCTCGAACCATGGTCGACACCCAGAAATCTCCGCAGTCGGCGCATACGCAGACGCCGCCGCACGACCCGGACCGTGATGGTGGCGAGCCAGCCCTTGATGGCCTCCGGCTGCCGCACGCGAGCAATGCCTCGGGCTGCCTCGACGAATACGTCCTGCACCACATCGTCGATTTCTGCGTCCCGACCGTCGAGCCGCAGCACCACGGCGGCAACGTACCGACCGTAGCGTCGATACACGCTGTCCAGCGAAGACCCCTGCTCGCCCGATTCGACGAGCCGCAGAGGTGCTTCGCTGGAGCGCACAGGATTGCTCAAGGTACCCTCTGAGTGTGCCACAGCGAAAAAACGGCTCAGGGAAATAAGAACAAACACGTGATGCCTCGGAGGGGCTGGCTCGCCAGGACGCGGCAGCGCGACCTTGAGGCTCTGCTACAACGCCGATAGCACGAAGCCCAGGTGAGCGACCGTGCCGAGTCCCAAGATGGCGATGGCCGCGACCTCTGCGCGAGCGCCCCGACTCGCCCTCTGTTGGAGCCCAGCGATCGCTGCCACCGCCAGGGGCAGCAGAATCCACGCGTAGTAGCGGAAGTTGGCTGCGTTGAAGAAGGGCATCACCCCCGCGACGTGGGCCACGTGCGTGCAGAAGATCAAGCCCGCCAGTAGCAGCGCCGACCTGGCTGTGGAGGACCGAGACGCCAGGGCCAGGTGCAAGAACAAGACGTGCACCCACACCCCCAACCAACCCCATGTGTTCTTGGGCAAAAGGACGGCACCATTGGGGTGGCCCCTTCGATTGAAATCCCATTCACCGTATAGCGAGGTTACGAAAGCCGAAGCGAGGATATTGCGTTTCGGCCACCACAGGTCTCCCTGTCCGTCCCCGGTAGCGTAGGGCGTATCCCATTCGTGGTCGGTGATCAGAGGAGGCGTTAGCAGGAAACGCAGGCGTCCGCCATGAAGGTCCAAACTGGAGAAGGCCATGTCCGTGGGCTTCTCCACGTTGTGCGGAAAGAAGCTGCCCGTGCTTCGGTAATTGTGAAGAAACAAATACGGCAGTAGAGCCGAGAAACACAGGGCGCCCATTCCAACCAGCCAAAAGGCGCGCGGGTTCAGTCTCCGCATCGCGAGGCCAATCGCGAGAAACGCCGCCAGGGCGAGCAAGGCGAACAAAGACGTGAACTTCGCGTAGAGTGCCAGGATTCCGGCCCCGACCACCAGGATTCCCCAGGCCACAGCAGCCCCGCGACGATTCGCTTGGTAGAACTTCAAAGCGGCCAGTGCCGTCAAGGAGATAAGGCTCGTGGCCATCGGATCGTTG
>PMLH01000277.1 GCA_003159055.1 Myxococcales bacterium | reverse complement strand
AGCGTTGTCCACAGCACGAAAGGCGGCATCTTTCACACCAGTCAACTGGACCAAGGAACAGCAGCCGCCTGGAGCCAAGTGGCGAACCCACCCCGCACCGAAGGGCACCCCTACAATATCGTGGTGCTCACGGACGGCACGCTCGTGGCCACCTATTCGGGGCGACGAACCTCCTCTGGATTCACCGATTCGTCAGGCGTGTTCGTCAGCAGCGATGGCGGCGCGACATGGCTGGATCGTTCTAATGCGAAGATGCACTACTGGACCAAGGANNTGTTGGTGTCTTCCAGCAATTCGGTGGCGGCCCGGCGGAAACCAATGGTCTTTATCGAACCACCGATCGTGGCCAGCATTGGACGTCGATTTGGCAGGGAGGCAACGTCGAGTCCTGCACCATCGACCCACGCAATCCGGCCCACATGTTCGTGACGACCGAGTCCGACGGACTGTGGAGCACCAGCAATCTCTCTGCCGCATCTCCCACGTTCGTGGCAGACCCCGACTACCCATTTGCGCACCCGATGCGTGTCTTCTTCAATCCGTACAAAACCAACGAAGTCTGGGTGGCCAGCTTCGGTGGCGGGTTGCGAGTGCGAACCTTCTGACAGCGGTCGTCGGTTATCCGCGCGACGTGGGAACGTCACCCGAGGTCCGTTCTAGAATCATCAAGGTCCGGTCATCCTGGGCCCGCTCTCCAGCGCGGAAGATTTCGGCGCAAAGAGCCGCCGCTTCGCCCTGCTTCCGTGCCAGCACGAGGTTGACCAGCTGGCGATCAGCCTCGTCATGGTCGCGCCACGCGTCGCTTACGCCATCGGAGAATACGAGCAGGCAGGCCCCCGGCTCCAAAACGACCGTCCCTTGCTCGAAGGTTGTCTCGGGGAAGGCACCGAGGACGGTGCCCCCTGCTTCCAGGCGGCACCATTGTCCGTTCGGTCGTACGAGCAGCGGCCGATTGTGTCCTGCATTCACGTAATCCAGGCAACCGCTAGTTGTTTCCAGCCGGGCCAGGAAGCAGGTTGCATATTTGTCGGGCGGCACGGTTTGATGGAACGTCCGGTTGATTCTGCTGGTGGCTTCGGTCAGGGTGCCGTCCTGCCAGTGGGCGCGCACCGTGGCCCGCAGCGCCACCATGAGCATGGCCGCCCCGGTGCCCTTGCCGGAAACGTCCGCGAGCACCAAATGCAGGCATTGACCGTCGTATTTGAAGTCGAAGTAGTCACCGCCCACCATGCGGCAAGGCTCGGTGTTGCCGTACACATCATAGCCGGAGACCAGGGGCGAGCTGCGCGGTAGCAAATCGGACTGGATCTGAGCCGCCAACCGCATATCTTCATCGATGCGCTGCTTTTGCAGGTTCTCTTCCAGGAGTCGTGCGTTTTCGATCTTCGTCGCCGTGATGTTCGCCATCATGATGAAGATGTGCAGATCCCGATCGGTCAGCGGCGGACGGTCACTCTGGTTATCCGCGTAGATCATTCCCAGAACCCGACCGTGGGAAGTCGACCGAAGTGGCGCGCACATGACTGAACGAATCGGGGCAGCGGCTAGGTTGCGCAACTCAGTCCTCTGGAAAACGTCGCGCACCAGGACGGCGTCTCGACCTTCAACAGAGCGCTGGACAATATCCCACCTGATCTCCCCCATGTCGGCGCCGGAACGGGTGCGCGTGGCTTTCAGGGTGGGCACCGGAGGCTGCCCCTCAAGGAGGATGATGGCCGCGCGCTGCGCGGGAATCGCCTCCAGAATCGTCTCCAGGACCCTGTCGAAGAGCTCCGGCAGAGGATAATGCGCGACCAAGGCATTGGTCGCCTGGCAGACCACGCCCAGGCCTAGGTCCTCGTGAACCAGGTCCGAGACGTCGACGATCTTCTGCATTACGCATTGCGTTGACGTGTCCGCCAGTTCGGCCAGCACGACACCGCGGTTTGCTGTCTCCTCAGGGGCGAAGATCTCGGTCTCGCGAAAGACCAGGGAGGTCCCGCCCAAGGTAACAACATCGCCATCGGCCAAATCCCGCTCACCATGGACACGGATGGCGTTGACGTAAGTCCCGTTCGAGCTGTCCAAATCCACAACACAGAAAACGCCATTTCGCTGGCGAAATTCGGCATGGCGACGAGACAACATCGTATCTCCGAAGCTGATGTCGTTGTCCTCGTCGCGGCCCACGGTGGTACACGACCCCAGGCGCACGCGCGTCGATGGGCGGCCTTCAACACCCCCGCCATTAACCTCCAGAAAATGGCCTTCTATCTCACTCATGGAATTCCCTGGTGCCCAAGTCGATCCGGTTTGGAGACGTGCTGGTGGTCGTGATTGACGGAGCCGCTCTTCCGGGCCAGCAGAGCTGGCACGTGCATACTGCCGGTAGTGCCAAGAAATCGCAAGCAGGCACGACTTTGCGCGACACGGATTCACAGCGAAGATGACCTCGCAATAGCACGGGATGTCACCAAGGCCGAGGCGGAGGTCATCACGAGCAAGGGCGGCGTGACCCACGCCTCACGAAGGGGGCCTGGCATTTAGCAGCAAAGAGGCACGATTCAGGCCAGAACCGTGAGACCGAGCGCGCGAAAGTCGCGGTCGAATGCCAGGCAGGCCATGTCACCAAGCCGCTGCCTCACGATGACCAACGAGACCGCATCGCAATAAGAGAGGCGTCGCCTGGGGGCCAGACGTCGAAAGACCTCCAGAGCAGCAGCGTGGTCAGTCGAATCTGGAACAACCATTTCGACGGTCGGCAAGATATCCCTCGCAAACAGGAGAGCCGAACGTGCCCCGTCGCGATAGCGTAGAAGGGTGAGGGTTTCGCTCATCACCTCGCGCGTGGTGTGAAACCGACTGGCCGTAGCGGCCGCCTCTTCGAGCAATTCACCCGCGCGTTCATGGTTCACGTCAGTGGCTACCATCGCCGCAAACCAGAACGACGTATCGACGAACAATTCCTTCGGGAGAGGCATTAGTCGCGGCGTCTCGTCAGGTGGTCGGTTTTGTGCACCGAAACATTTCCGCGCCGTCCACGGCGGCGAGGCAGCCTTTGCCGCAGAGAGAGAAGTGCTCTTGCTGTTCCGGCCTCGTCAGTCAGCGGGCCAATCAATCGCGCAACGATGACGCCACGATTGGTAATTTCCACGGGCGTGCCATTCCTCTGAATCTCCTTCAAAAGAGAGGGTAGGACTTTCCTGACTTCGCTGATAGCCATTTGTCGCGACATGTACAAATTGTACAGGATCGGATCTGCAAAACCCAGAGGACACGTTTCGCTTCCTGAATCACATGGAGGCTCACACGCTAGCGAAAACCTCAACGCGGCAGGAGGACTGCTTATCGAAGCGATGCCGCGGGTCTCGTGCGGTGCGGCCCCCCTCCCGCAGCCCCAGAGCAGCATCCGCCCTCGTTGCCGTCCTGACGTGGCGGACCGCAGTCTAGAAGTCGTCGGCCGACAATTGGCCGGCTCTGTTGGTGTGTCCCTCCGGCGGTGGTGTTGGTGGGGGGGACAAACTCGATGGGGGCGCTTCGGTGGCAGCTTCCGCCGCGTGCTCCTGCACCGGCTCGGCGGCTTTGTCTTGACTGCCAGCCGACCGTCGTGCCGTGGGCCGAGCGGTTGCGTGGGTTGCGCGGTTCTTCGCTCCTCCGACAGGTGGCGAGTGCAACCAGGACCGGGTGTCGGTTGGCATGTCGTCCAACGCGGAAGGCGCTTCCGGCACGCTTGGCTCAGGGGTTTCTCGGGGAAGGGCGATGGGCTGCGCGCGGCCGGTGGAGGTCGGGGCCGCGACCGGCGGGATAGACTCCGGCATGGCTGCTGCAGGTATAGCGGCTGGCTGGTGCTCACGCTCTGGATGGTGGGGGCGATCCGGAATTACAAACCACGCCACCACCGCAGCAACAGCGCCAACCAGCGTAGCGATGGCGAGCTGACGCCGCACCACCTGTCTCCGCTGAACGGAAAGTACGAGAGGGTCTGAATCGACGTTGCCGCTGCCGACCGACCGCTTCTCCGACGTGGGCACTAGCGGTGCCAGCGGCGGAGCCTGACGATCATCTTTCGGCAGGCCAGTGCGCGACAACCCATAAAGCGCCTTGGTCACCCCTTCGTCATGTTCTCCAGAGGGCTCCGATCGCCGGACAACCTGCACGACCGAATCTGCAAGACCCTTCGGCCCGCTTCCCGAATCAAACAGCGGAACCCCGACCATCGGTGTCAGCGAGCGGAGCATCGGTGACCGCGGCAATACGTGCTCCTCAAGCGCCGCAATGAAATGGTTCAGCGTCGGGAAGCGGTCGTCGGGATTCTTCGCCATCGCCTGCTCGATGATGGCGTCCATTCCGGGGGACAGATCCGGACGAAAGAACGTCAGCTTGGGCAACGGCTCTTCCAGAATTCGCATGAGCAGCTCGGACCCTGGGGGGCCTACAAAGGGCGCCCGCCCAGCCAGCGTCTCGAACAAGATCACACCGAAGCCATAGACGTCTGCCCGCTCGTCGATGTTCGGTGACCCCGTGATGTGCTCGGGAGACATGTACGCCGGTGTTCCGTGGGTGGGTAGCTGAACCGTCCTCGACCGTTGCTGGCCGGCCTTGTCTGCGAACAACGAGATTCCGAAGTCGAGGATCTTGGTGGTCACCAGGCGACCATCGGGACCGATGCAGAGGAAGATGTTCTTGGGCTTGAGGTCGCGATGAACCACGCCTTGCGCGTTGGCCGCCGCTACGCCGCGCATGGCTGGCAAGAGCAGTGCAACCGCCTCTTCGAGGTTGAGGCGACCGTGGCGTGCGATGTGGGCACCGAGATCTTCGCCGTCCAGAAACTCCATCACGATGCAGGTCCTGGCTGCGTGGTCAACAACGTCAAAGATGGTGACGACGTTGGGATGGTTCACGCGGCTTGCGGCCAGTGCTTCGCGCCGGAACAGCTCTTCGGCGCCAGCCGTGGACGCAAAGGATCGCAAGACGACTTTCAGGGCGACGCGCTTGCCGGTGCGAAGATTGCTGCCTGCCCAGATCGCCGCCATTCCGCCCGCGGCGATGAGATGGTCGACGCAGTATTTTCCCGCGACGGTCTGCCCCGGACGGAGGATCGTCTCAAGCAACGGCGGAGCGGCCTTCTCGGATGTCATCGTGGCTCTTAAGCAAACACCGGACTGCCGCATGAGGCGGCGCCGTCCAGAATGTCTGGTCCTATCCTGCCGCTCGGCACACCGTCAAGGTCGAGATTGACCGATGGCTGGCACTCCACACACCCGCTCGGGCCCAGCCATCAATGTGGACGCCTCGAAAATCATCCTACGCCAACAGGTCCCTGAACGTTCGGACGGCTGGCGTTCAAGAGGACGGGCGGGCCAGGACGCGGTCGAGTCGGAGAAGCCGGAGGATTGCGAGCGGTTGATCGTGAACACCGACGACCGCCATGTATCCCTCGTAGGCTCTGACTCTCTTGAAGAGCCCGACGATTGCACCCACCCCCGAGCTATCAATCAAACGCAGATGGGACAGATCGACGAGCACTTTCGAGGGCCGGTCCTCTCCGATCCTGTCGATGACCGGCCGCAGATCCAGGACCGACAGAGCATCGAGCTCACCCCCGATAGACAACACCGACGTATCATCCTGCCTGTTGAGATCGAAGTTCATGTTTTGCCCCAAGTTAGGTTGTCAATTTTCCCCCTGGGCCACCACGCCAAAGGGGCCGATCCTCCAGTCCGCGACCCAAGGAGCGACCCATATACACCAATTCGGGGTGTGATTGCACTAGTCATCACCGCAACGCTACTGCAACAGTATCGACACGGTCGGACGGCGGCAAAAAATGCCGCGATCCCAGCGCACAGAGTTATAGGTAATGACTGATGTGCGCCATCCTGGAAGACTCGATAGCGCGCACCGGTAAACCCTTGAGCGCTCCCGTGCATCAGTCTATTGCAGCAGGTGTCTTCATCATCCGTGGTTAGTTGCAGTAGGTTGCCTCCCCTAAAATCTCAAATAGTCGCGCCGACTAAGGGTGCTCGAATCATCGGAAGTAGTAACCCCAAGACATGCCTTGACCCCGAATCCAACGACCGAATGCAACAATCCGAATGGCTGCGATGAGGTCTACCTGGAAGTTCCAGGCAAGATTGAATGCAGGAATGTCGTGTTGCGTACGGTTTCTGCCGTCTGCAAGCTGACCTCCACGTCACCTCACGGGCAAGACTCCGACGTCGGCATGCATGTTCTCTCTGCCGTGGGCGAGGCCTTCAACAACATCGTTCTGCATGGATACGCCGGCCGCAAGCCCGGCCAGATCCAGATGAAGATTCGCAACTGCTGTAATTGCGTTAGGGTCGAGATCAGAGACACGGGTTCCAGCTTTGATCCGGCCGAAGCGCCGCCGCCTGATCTGGCATCGCTTCCCGAATCGGGCGTGGGTATCTTTCTCATGCGATCGATGGTTGACGAAGTCTCCTACGTTGCTGGATGCCCCAATGTGCTCACCCTCGTCAAACGTCTCGATGAATCGTGCGGGACCGGTTGATTAGCAGCCCTGGCAGATCGTCAGCCTTGGCAACTTGGGGGCCTCGGCCAGCCCGTGGCGGTTAGCACGAGGTCACCGACCCTGGTGAAGCGCACGTCCATCGGCTGGCCTCGATCGATCCAGGGCGACAGTCGACGGAGGCAAGTGAAACGGAGCTGTCCGGCCACCGGGTCCACCGACACCAGCTCCATTTCCGTGAATTCGATGAACTCCTTCACCAGCGGGTTGAGACACTTGAAGATGCTCTCCTTCGCCGAGAAGAGCAGGGTGGTGCGCAAGGTGACGTCGCCTGCGTCGTTCCAGGCTTCGAACCGACGCTCGCCAGGCGTGAGAGCCACGCTGCACACCGACTCGACAGCCTCGGCCGTAAGTAGGTGCTCGAGATCGATTCCCAAGGAAGCGAAGTCACTGCGCCGGGCCGCCACGGCCCAGGCGATGCCCGCCGCATGCGAGAGGGATCCGGTCCAGCCATCAGGCCAGATGGGGGCGCGGCTCGGGCTGGCGCCCACCTGATTCGAGCTAGCTCCCGCTTGCTGCAGGGCCAGTTGCGCACAAGCCCGCCCCACCAGGAGGTCCTTGACGCGCGTGCGAACGCGAGCCCTAGCGAGTATTTCCGGGACCTCCACATCGATCTGCCTGGGAACGGGTAAGACGTCGTCGCCCCTGCCGGCTTCGGCCCTGGCCGCAACCTGGGTCACGCGGACATCGGTGATCAAGGGAAAGCGGGGCAAGGGCCTTGCCAGCACGGGCTGCCACAGCTCCTCGCCAGGTTCCGGCCCCGCCCGACAGACCAGCCAACCTTCTGCGTTTTTTTCGGTGAGGAAGTCCATGCGGTCTACTGTGGCGGGCCTCTCTGGACAGCACTCTACCACTCGAGACGCACGCCCAGGCGTCTCGGCAATGCAGGTTCCTTTTGACTGAAGGACACTTTCGATCATAATGATCATTATGATCGTTATGGAGTACCGGAGATGATCACCGAAACCAACGCCGTGACTTTTCGCCAGAACCTGGGAGAGATGATCAACCAAGTGCAATTTCGTCACGACAGCATTGTCATAAAAAAGGACGGCAAGATGGTGGCCGCGCTGGTGGATGCCAAGCTGTTCGAGCGCATCCGCCAGATGCGAGCACGCTTCGATGCCCTCGCGGGGCGCCTGGCCCAAGCATACGCGGCCGTACCTGTCCAGGAAGGACTGGCGGAGATCGATCGCATCACGGCCAAGGTCCGAAGTGAGGCGCGTTCCAAGTCTGTTCGTACCGGGAAGGGCTGACCCCTGCGTATCGTTCTGGACACCAATGTTTTGGTGTCGGGCCTGGCCTACCCCGACAGCGTTCCTGGTCGCATCGTCCAGGCATGGAAGCAGGGCGGCCTCGAACTGGTGCTATCTCGCTATATTCTCGACGAGCTCTTGCGAGTGCTTCCGCGCCTAAATCATCGGTTGAAGTGGCAACCCGGCGACTTTGCGGATCTTGTTGACATCCTGGCTTTGGAAGCGGAGTTGGTCGAGCCACAATCCAAGGACAAAGGACTCCCTCGCGATGTGAACGACGTCCTTGTGCTCGGAACCTTCCTCGCAGCCAAGGCCGAATACCTCGTCACAGGCGACAACGATCTGCTCGCTTTGGCTGAGCACTACCCCATCATTTCGCCCGCCGACTTTTGGCGCCGCCACGGCGGCTGATCTTCGAAAACGTGAATGATTCTGCGGTGGAGCTGATAAGGATCGAACTTACGGCCTCCAGAGTGCGATTCTGGCGCTCTCCCAACTGAGCTACAGCCCCGTGACCCGGCGAGCCGGGTTCGAGGATTGTACTTGTCGCGATCGGGTTTGCAACCATGAACTGAAGTCGTCGTATTCTCTCTTTGTGGGACGCAAGGACAAAAGGCCGACCAGCCAGCCGGAAACCTCACTGGAACCGTCGCAGCGACCGACGAAGTTGCGCGCGGATGTGGCGGTTTTCGAGCAGGGGTTGGCACCATCGCGGGAACGGGCACAGGCGCTGATTTTGGCCGGGCAGATCCTGTACGGGGACCGGCCGATCGAGAAGGCGGGTGAGGTGGTGCCGGCAGGCGCGATGTTGCGCCTGCGTGGCGAGCCGATGCCGTACGTTTCGCGCGGTGGGCTCAAGCTGGTGCATGCCATCGATACTTTTGGGGTCGACGTCGCGGGGGCGGTGGCGGTCGATATTGGCGCTTCCACCGGCGGATTCACGGACTGTCTGTTGCAACGAGGGGCCACGCGCGTGTACTGGGTCGACGTCGGTCACGGCCAGCTCGACTGGAAGATCGCCTCCGATCCGCGGGTGGTGGTCATCGACCGCACCAACATTCGCCACCTGCAGACTGGGCGGATTCCTGAA
The DNA here is from genome assembly GCA_003159055.1 of Myxococcales bacterium. The sequence goes on along the minus strand of PMLH01000277.1, from coordinate 2,678 downwards.
CCATGCACGCTGGCGGTCATCGATGTGTCGTTCATTTCGCTTCGACTGGTGCTGCCGGTGCTGCCGACGTTGCTGGTGCCGGGCGCGTCGGTGCTGGCGCTGGTGAAGCCGCAGTTCGAGGTCGGACGCGAGAAGGTCGGCAAGGGCGGCATCGTGCGCAACGACGCCGATCGCGCGCAGGCCGTCGCCGATATTGCGGCGGTGGCGCGCGGGCTGGGCTTCACGGTGGTCGGCGAAACCACCTCGCCCATCACCGGCGGCAAGGGGAACGTGGAGTTCCTGCTACACCTGCGGCTACCCTAGTTGCCGACGGCGCGGTCCAGGCTGATGCGGGCGAGCGAGTATTCGTAACGGGCGCGGGCGAAGTTGAGGCGCGCTTGGGTGAGCGCGGCTTGGGCGTCAAGCAGGTCGGTGGTGTTCGCACTGCCGGCGGCGAGCAGAACCGTCGTCACGCGATAGGCTTCTTCGGCGCTGCCGATGGCGGTGCGGCCGGCTTCGAGTGCGCTCCCAGTTGCGCGCACGTCGGCGAGCCTGGCCGCGACGTCGGCTTCCACCTGACGTCGGGCATCGTCGGCCTGCAGTCGCGCAGCGTTGGCTTGCGCGCTGGCGGCGCGATGTTGGTACCAGTCCGCACCCCAGTCCCAGATCTGCCAGCCCGCCTTCACGCCGATGAAGGCCGAGTCCACTTTGGCGAAGGTCTGCCCGGTGATGTGCATGTAGCCGGCTTCCAAATCCAAATCGGGCAAGAGTCTGTAGGTGCGCGCCCGCGCGTTTGCGTCGGCAGCTTTGGCCAGGAGTCCCGCGCTGCGAAGCTCGGTTCGCTGCACAACGGCTTTGCCTATCAGCGGACCGAGCTCGCCGTCGCGCTCGTCGGCCTTGTCCGGCGTGACCGGCTCGACGAAATCGATGCTGCCGTCGTGGGGCTCGCGGCCAAGCGCGATGAGGAGACTGGATCGCGCCGTCTGTTCGGCGGCCAAGGCCTGAATTTCCTGTTGTCGCGCATTCGCCGCCGCGACATCCAGGCGCAGGACATCGGCCGGGGTCAACACGCCAGCCGCCAGCTTTTCCTTGGCAACGGCCTGTTGCTCGCGAAGCTGTTCCTGCGAGGCCCGTGCGATGCCAGCCAGGGCGCGCGCTTCGAACATGCGCAGAAACTGCGCGCGAAAAGCGGTGCGCAGATTGGCTTCCAGGGTCCTGGCGTCCGTCTCCGCGGCCTCGGCGGTGGTGGAGAGCGCCAGTTGGTCGGAGGTCAGGTGCAAGAGCCCAAGCAGGGGCTGCCCGAGGGCTGCGACGAAGGTGTTCGTGGTGCGCTCGCGGGCAAGGATAGAGATGGACTCTCCAGGCGCACTTGGGATGCTCGCAGAGAACGTCGAATCCCAGCGCTGCCACTCATCCGACAGATTGATCGAAGGCAAAAGCCGCCCGCGCACGCTGTTTGCCTGATCCTCGCTGCCGCGGGCGCGCGCGTGGGCTGCCTTGAGCGCGCTCGACGACGCGACGGCCAGCTCGACGGTCTGGTCGATGGTGAGGCTTTGCGCGGTGCCGATCTCGGCCGCCTGCAATGCCAAGAGTGGAAGAAGGGAAAGCAGCGACATGACTATTCCTTGCGCAGATAGACCGTCACGTCGGTCGACAGCCCGGCCTGCAAGGGCAAATCGGGGCGCTTGTTCCACGCGATGCGGACCGGCACACGCTGCACGACTTTGACGAAGTTGCCGGAGGCGTTGTCGGGCGGCAGAAGCGAAAACCGTGCGCCAGTGCCGCCGCCTAGGCTTTCGACCCGCGCCTCGAGATCGACGCCAGGGAAAGCATCAATGTGCACGCGCGCCGACTGGCCAGGTCGCATGCGGCCGACCTGGGTTTCCTTGAAATTCGCCACGATGTAGGTGCGATCGGGAACCAGCTCCGCCAGGGGCTGTCCAATCTGGATCATCTGGCCGGGCTGGACCGACAGCTTGGTGACCAACCCGTCCTCCGAAGCCGTCACCTTGGTATAGCTGAGCTGCAGCCTGGCCAATTCCAGCGTGGCTTCGGCGACTTTGATGCGTGCGTGTGCAACGTCGGCGTTGGCCTTCGTCGCACCGATCTGGGCCGCGATGGGGGTACTTTGGTCGAGCCGGCCGCGCGCCTCTCCGACGCGGGTGCTGGCCAGTCGTTGCATCTCTCCAGCCGCGGCGACCTGCGCCTGCGCCTGCGCCAAGGCCGCCTGCGTGGCATCGTAGGCCACCTGCGCATTGTCGAGCCGCTCGCGCGGAAGTGCATTCCCAGCCACCAACTGCTTGGTTCGCTGCAAGTCCATTTCTCCCTTGCGGGCCTCGGCCTTTGCACGCTCCAGGTTGGCCTTCGCCGCCGCGAGTTGCGCCGTCGCATTGGCCACGCCGAGCGAAGATCCGGAGTAGCTTGCGCGCGCGGTCTGCAAACCGCCCTTGGCGCTGGCTTCGACCACTTGCACCTGGGCATCGGCAGCGGCGGCTTGGGCGCGGGCGGTGTCGAGCTCCGCCGCGGATTGCTTGACCCGTGCCGCGAAGTCGGCATCGTCGATTTGAATCAGCAGGTCGCCCTTCTTCACCCGCTGGTTGTCCTCGACCAAACGCTTGGCGATTTGTCCATTCACCCGCGCGGCGATCGGCACCACGTCGGCCTCCACTTGCGCATCGTCGGTGCTTTCCTGGTTCGCG
>PMLH01000458.1 GCA_003159055.1 Myxococcales bacterium | reverse complement strand
TGGTGGCGCGGAAGAGCACGGGATTCTTGCAGCGCCAGCAATGCGGGTACTGGTGTTTGATCTTTTCGCCCGGCTGGTTGAGCAGGTACCCAGTTTCGGCGAGGTGGGCGACGATCTTGGGATTGGCTTCGAAGACCTGCAGGCCCGCCCAGTTGGGAACCTCGGCCGTGTAACGGCCCACGCCGTCGACCGGCGCGTAGATGTCCAGCCCTTCGGCGCGGCCAACCGCGTAGTCGTCGGCACCGTGGCCAGGGGCGGTGTGTACGAGTCCGGTGCCAGCGTCGAGGGTAGCGTGCGAGGCAAAGGTCAGCCGAAAATCCTTGGCCGACTTTGGCGTCACGATGAACGGATGCTGGTAGCGCAACCCGCGTAGGGCGCGCAACGTGTCGCCGGCCAATTCGATCCAAGTGTTCTTCGCCGGTGCGGCGATTTTGCAGGCGGCAAGGAAACCCTCCGCAAGCTCTCGCGCCACGATCAAGTACTCGCGGCTCGGCGGCTCCCCACGCGAATCGACCGGGATCGCGACGTAGGTCAACTCCGGATTGGCGACGATGGCCAGGTTGGCCGCCAGCGTCCACGGCGTCGTGGTCCAGATGACCAGCGCGGCCGGGGTCTTGCCGAGAATCGTTTCCAGCGCAGCTTGTCCCGGCAGCACCGGAAACCGCACGAAGATCGACGGCGAAGCGTGATCGGCGTATTCGACCTCTGCCTCGGCAAGCGCGGTCTGGTGGGTGGTGCACCAATGCACCGGGCGCTTGGCGCGGTAGAGCAGCCCCTTGCCGGCGAACGCGGCCATCACGTGCACGATGGCGGCCTCGTAATCCTTGGATAGCGTCAGATACGGCTCGTCCCAGGTCCCGAAGCAGCCGAGGCGCCGGAAATCGGCACGCATGACGTCGACGAACTTGCGCGCGTGGGCTTCACATTTCTGCCGGAAATCGCGCGGATCCTGCTTGGCTTTCGGGCCAAACTGCTTTTCCACCTGCTGCTCGATGGGAAGCCCGTGGCAATCCCAGCCCGGCACGAAGCGCGCGGCCTTGCCCATCAGCAGGCGCGAGCGAACGATGATGTCCTTGAGGACCTTGTTCAGCAGCGTGCCGTAGTGGATGCCGCCGGTGGGGTAGGGCGGGCCGTCGTGCAGTACGAAGGGCGGCGCCTTGGCGGCTTCGCGTGCGCCGAGCACGCGTTCGTACTGCTTTTCCTCGGCCCAGCGGCGAAGCCAAAGCGGTTCGCGGCGGGCCAGGTCGGCGCGCATGGGGAANNGCGGGCCAGGTCGGCGCGCATGGGAAATTCAGTCTTGGGGAGATTGAGTGTGTTTTTCCAGTCCACGGAACCGCGCATACTAGCAGTCCATGGCGAAAGTCTCCACGGCGCCCATTCGGTCGTTCTTGCGTCATTTCGTCGCGGGAAGGGATGGAAACCCTCCCAGGGTTTCCATGTCAGTGATAGACGGTGCCCCAGCCGGCTCCGAGTCCCAGTGCACGCACCACCGAAATGCCCACCAGAAGATGGCCGTTCTTGCTTACGGCGGTCCACAGCCCGATTCCTGGTTGGAAGCGCACGATGGCGTTCGGGTACAGATTGAAGCTGATGAAGTAGTCGCTCACGTTGCTTACCACCAAGGACGCCAGCAGCGATTCGTTGCGATCGACGAACAAGCCGGCGCTGGCGGCGAGATTCACATTGTTGTCGAGGACAACCTGCGATCGATTGATGAGGCGTGTGGAGCGAAGGCCGGCGCCGAGCGACCACGAAAGGCCGGACGGAAGCCGGTACGAGAGGCCGAACAAGCTGCCGAGCCCGAGGTATCCGAAGAGGCGAAGCGCGGGATAGAACGGCAGGCTCCACTTGAGTGCGAAGTAGTTGCCCTGGTTGTTGAGCGAGGTCCCCGGCCAGGTCAGTCCTGGCTGCATCGACCAGTCCGACACCACCACGGTTTCACTGAAGAAACGATTGATGGGCGCAAAGCTGAAGAAGAGTATGCCGCCGAGGTCGAAGAAGTAGATGTCGGCGATGCAGTCGGTGTTGCGTCCGCTCACCCCCTTGTTTTCGAGCGACTCGTTTATGAGCGCCGACGACATCACGGTCATCGCGGACAGCAGGCCTGCCCAGGGTACGGCGTGGTCCTCGTACCACTCGCGAAGCGCCGTGTAGGTCATGCCTCCGCCGATGAGGTGTAGAGTGTAGTTTGGCACCCACCGCATCGTATCTTGGGTCCAGCTGAGCGGCAGAAGCTCTTCTCGGGTGAATTGCCAGCGCCCTTCATCGCTCACACGCCCGTAGGCATGGGCCAAGTTGTCAAGCACGTTGCGGACGTCGGAGCCGTGCAATGTCTCGAAGGGATTGCGATCTCCTCCGCGTATTTGCAAGACGTCGAAGCCACGGTTCAGGATGTTGGTCAGTGGATTGAAGATCGCCTGGCTGCCGTAGTCGTAGCCATGAAAGAAGTAGCTGTGGCGACCCGCGGGGCGAGCCATGGCGGCTGCTTGCTGGGCCAATGGGAGGACAGGTGTGGTCGCAATGGCCGAAGGCGGCGGCGTCGCGTCCACCGCCGCTGCGGGGTCGGCTGCCGGGACCAACGGTTCCGTGGAAGTCGCGGGAATTCCATCGAGCTTGTCGGTGGCTTCGACCTGCGCATCCCGCGTTTCGGCAGCGGCCCCGCCGTCGGGACTCTCGACCGTGGTCACGTCCGGCGCGGCTGACGCGTAGGCCGGCGCGAGCGCCAGGCAGAGAAGAAAGGCGAGTTGCAGCAAGGGCGCCCATGGTTATCGCATCTGGACCCTGCGGGCAACTCGCTCATCAAATCCGCGCTTGGCCAGTCCGCGTTTCTTGGTAGAAACCGGTATGGCCGAGCGAGCTTCTTGGGACGAGTATTTTATGAACATCGCGACCGTGGTGGCGTCGCGGTCGACCTGCCCGCGCAAATTCGTCGGGGCGGTCATCGTTCGCGAAAAGACGATTCTTTCGACCGGGTACAACGGCTCCATTCGCGGCATGCCCCATTGCACCGAGGTGGGGCACATGATGGAGAACGACCACTGCGTCGCCACCATTCACGCCGAGAGCAATGCCATCCTGCAAGCCGCGAAGAACGGCGTGATGATCGACGGGGGAACCCTGTACGTCACCGCGAGCCCGTGCTGGCACTGCTTCAAACAGATCGCCAATTCAGGACTGCGACGGATTGTTTACGGCGAGTTCTATCGGGACGACCGCATCTTCAACGTCGCCCAGACCCTGAAGATAGAGTTGGTTCACCTGCAGCTTCCGCCTACATCTCACACCAACAAAACCTCAACTGAAGGTTGACAGATTCGCATCGGCAGCTAACTCTAGAGGTACATGCTGCGGTTGATGTTGATGCTGCTCACCGTCATGGTGGGTGTGCAAACCGCGGGGGCTGACGAAGGCGCCCCGGGACGACTGGCGTCCACGATGGGCGCGAATCATGCCAGGCCGTGCGGTCGTTCGAATTCCGAAAGGCGCCTCGTTAGGCACGGAGGCAAGCGCAACGGCAAGATGGTCGGCTGGCCGGTTCCTGAGAAGGAGCTGTTGGCCGAAGCGCCGCCTCGGCCGTCGGGCGACCTGCACATCTTTTCCATCAACTACAAGGACGAAGCCAAGGTCAACATCTACAACGAGGACGGGTCGTACAACATCCAGGCCCTGGCTGAGATCAACCACATCTTCAAGTGCCGGCGCAGCGGTCTTGAGCACGACATCGACACTCGCCTGATCACGATTCTTTCTCACGTCTACGATCACTTCGGCGGGCGCCGGATCGAGCTTCTTTCCGGCTACCGTTTCCAGCGCCGCACCACCAGCAACCACTTCCACGGCACCGCCGCCGACATTCGTATTCCCGGGGTCGACCCGCTTAGGATCCGCTCTTTCGTGTCCACTCTCGATTCGGGCGGTATGGGCGTGGGGTGGTATCCGAAAGTGGGCTTCGTTCATGTGGACGTGAGGCAGCCGCCGAGCTACCGCTGGATCGACAACTCGCGATCCAATCCCGACGCTCGCGACCGGCAGCTCCCACGCGGCTTCAAGCGCAAGAGTCCCGAAAGCTAGCAGCGGCCCGAGCTCGCTCCGCCGCCACAGGTCTGGCTTCCTTTCTTGATCTCTGCGCCTTCGTCCCGTAGCGTGGGGGACCAACAAGCCAGACGTATCGAAGCACCATGTCCGCCAAACAGCTAGATTTGCTCGAAGAAAATGATAAGGCGCCCACGGTTTCGTCCAAGCGAGGACGAGGAGGCGGTGGGGGTGGCAAGGGCGGCGACGATGGCAACGGTGGCGGTCCCATCGAACCGGCCGACGCGTCCTTGGTCGAAGAAGCCCAGCGCCGCTATCTCAACTACGCGGTCAGCGTCATCACGGCTCGCGCCCTGCCGGATGTGCGCGATGGGTTGAAGCCGGTGCAGCGGCGAATCCTGTTCGCCATGCACAACGACCTGCACCTTTACCCGGATGCCCGCTTCCGCAAGAGCGCGACCATCGTGGGCGCGGTCATCGGGAAGTATCACCCGCACGGCGACAGCGCCTGCTACGACGCCATGGTGCGCATGGCGCAGGATTTTTCGCTGCGCTACCGGCTGGTCGACGGGCACGGCAACTTCGGCTCGCTCGACGGCGACGCGCCCGCGGCCTACCGCTACACCGAGGCGCGCCTGGCGCCGCTTTCCACCGAGCTGCTCGACGAGATCAAGCAGGGCACGGTGGATTTCCGGCCCAACTACGACGGCACGGCGCAAGAGCCGATGGTGCTGCCCGCGCGCATTCCGCAACTCTTGGCGAATGGCTGCACCGGCATCGCGGTGGGCATGGCCACCAACATCCCGCCGCACAACCTGGCCGAGGTGTGCGAGGCCGCGGTGGCGCTGATCGACGATCGCAAGCTGGAGAGCAAAGATCTCCAGAAGTACATCAAGGGCCCGGATTTCCCCACCGGCGGCCAGATCATCAATTCCAAGAAAGAGCTGCGCGAGATCTACGAGACCGGGCAGGGCCCCATCCGCTTGCGCGGCGAGTGGAAGCTCGAGGAGACCAAGCGTGGCCAGCAGATCGTGGTCACGTCGATCCCCTACAACGTGTCCAAGGCGAACCTGGTGGA
>PMLH01000555.1 GCA_003159055.1 Myxococcales bacterium | reverse complement strand
TGCCAACGATGCGCGGGTGGGTCTGGCGCGACTCAAACTTCTGGCGCTGGGCTATTTCCTCGATGTTCACCTGTCGCTGGTCAAGCCGGGCAAGGCAGAGACGCAAGAAGTGCCTGACCCGAAGACCGAGGTGGATATCGCAACCTCGCTCATCGATTTCCCTTTGGTTGAAATTGGCAAGCTGGACGCGAGCGTCGTCTACCACGTCAGCTTGCGCGCCGACCTGAATCCGATCTCCGAAGCGCTGGTCACCAACGTACGGCGGTGGCTTTCGCGTCCCGGCAGTCGCGCCGGTTCGGGCGAAAGCTTCTTCGGCTCCTTCGTCAGCGTGTTCGTCAACCCGCGCGTGGAAGACAGCGAGCGCATGCTGGGCGTGGTTTCGCAGCCGTTCCAGATACCCCGAGGATGGTTGCCATGAGATGGCCTGGCCGTTTCGCGCTCAAGATGCTTGGGGAAATGCTGCTGGTGGCGCTGCTGTCGGCGCTGCTGTCGGCGTACGCCTTCTATTACGTCGTGCACCGATTCGCGGACTTTTCCGTCCAGCAGTCGGAACAGGTTGAGAAAGCCTCGGAACACGCGGCAGAGGTCTTTCGATCCTACTTTTCCGACCGCAAGGACGTGTTTCGGCGGCGGGCGAAGATCATCGGACAGGTCGGCGTGACGGACGTCGCCAGCCTGGCGACCACCGAGGGGCTTCTGCGCGCCCGGCTCTTGCAAGGCGAGCAAGAAGTCGACCAATGGGAGGCCGAGCCGGAGTTGCTCGAAACCTCGCGCGAGGCTCCGCCCATCGTGGTCGCGCTGCCGGAGGGCAACGATGCGCCGCCACGCGTGTTGGAGCTGACCTTTGGCATCCCCTTGCAGATGTACGAAAACTTCCTGTCTCTGCGAGAGGCGATCGACCGGCAACAAGAGACCGGCCGAGTCTACGACTTGATCCTGCCGCGCTTCTTGCGCCAGTACGTGGTCATGGTGCTGGTCATGCTGACCGCGGCGCCGCTTTTGGGCTGGTTCTTCGCGCGCCAGGTGACCCGTCGCGTTCGCCGTCTGCATGAGGCTGCCCGTCGGGTCGGCGCGGGCGATCTTGCCGTGCGCGTGGCGCCCAAGGGGAAGGACGAGCTGGACCAACTGGGCCTTGCCTTCGACGGCATGGTGGCGGAGCTGGCGCAGGCGCGGTCGCGGCTGGAATACCTGCAAAAGGTTTCCGCCTGGCAGGAGGTGGCGCGGCGCCTGGCCCACGAAATCAAGAATCCGCTGACGCCGATTCAACTCTCGGTGCAGGAGCTGGCCAGCAAATACACGGGTGAGGATCCTGCATACCGGCGATTGCTCGATACCGCCACCGAGATCCTGCGCGAGGAGATCACCAGCTTGCGCCGCCTGGTCGACGATTTTTCCGCGTTCGCGAAACTGCCCAAGGTCGAGCCGGCGGCCGTCGATCTTCACAGTCTTCTGACCGAAGTTGTCCGACTTCAGCCGGAATGGCAGGGCTTGGTCACCGTGGCGCCCAGCCGAGAGCCAGTGCCCGCGATGTGCGACAGGACGCTGTTTCGAAGGGTGATCGCGAACTTGGTGGAGAATGCCATGCAGGCCGCGCAAGCGATAGGTCGGACCGCGGAGGTCCGCATTGGCACCGAGGTGCGAGGCGATCGGTCGGTGATCGTGGTGGACGACAACGGTCGTGGCGTGCCCGAGTCGGAGCGCCAGCGCATATTCGACCCTTACGTCACCCATCGCGAGGGGGGCACCGGGCTGGGTTTGGCTATCGTGCGCAAGATCGTCATCGACCACGGTGGCGACGTGTCGATCGGCCAATCGCCGGCGGGCGGAGCACGATTTGTGGTGGAATTGCCCGGGCCTGGCGGCGCCGCCACGTCCGGTTAGCCTGCCTGCCAAGGCCGGCATCCCGATGATAGAGGACGAGATTGGTAATATTTTGGAGTTGCGGGTCCGTAATTGCCCAAAGTCCGCCTTGAGTCGCGTGGTTCGACGTACTATATTTGTGGACCTTCGAGCAGTACATGCGGCTGACAATGACTGCAAACCCGGGCCTGCAAACCCGGACCTACCTGGGCATCTTTACCGCGGCTCTGCTTGCGTCGGGCGGCTCTGCCAACGCGGAAACTGCCGCCAGCCCACCGGCCCGCTCCGACCCGGCTGCTGCGCAGACTGGCCCGTCGAACGACGAATGCCTAGGCTGTCACAGCAATAGTCTGGACCGCAGCAAGGGGAAGGCGATTCCTGCCATCGGCGAGACCTTTGCCGACTCGGTGCACGGCCAAATCAGTCTGAGCTGCGTCGACTGCCACAGCGACCTACAAGGCAAGGACCTGCCCCACGACGACAAGTTGGCCAAGCCGACCTGTGCGCAGTGCCACGAGGAGGCGGTCAAGAAGTACGACGACAGCGTGCACGCCCTCTCTCGCAAGAAGTCCGGTGACAGCGATGCAGCTTGGTGCAGCGACTGCCACGGCGTCCACGACATTCGCAGCTCGAAGGATCCGAAGTCGCCGACCTATCATTTCAACCTGCCGACTACGTGCAGCAAGTGCCACGCGAACGAAGCCATCATCAACAAGGCGCAAATCAAGGCCGGCAACGTTCCGGCGCACTTTCAAGACAGCATTCATGGTCGCGCGTTGAACAAGAGCGGGCTTCTCGTCGCCCCGAACTGCGCCACCTGCCACGGCAATCACGAGATTCGGCGCGCCTCCGACGACAAGAGCCGGGTGAATCGCAACAACATTCCCAAGACCTGCGGAACCTGCCACGAGGGCATTCGCAATGTGTACGAGACCAGCGTGCACGCCGCAGCTCTGCGCGAGGGCAATCCTCGGGCCGCGGTTTGCATCGACTGTCACACCGCCCACGACACCCAGGCAGTGGGCGAGACCTTCAAAATGGGGCTGGTCAAGGAATGCGGGACTTGCCACCAAGAATCGATGCGCACCTTCCGCGACACGTTCCACGGCAAGGTCTCGACGCTCGGCTTTTTGCGTGCGGCAACCTGTGCCGACTGCCACGGATCGCACGAAATCCTACCGAAAAAGGACCCAAAATCTCTGGTTTCGGCCGAGCGTCGGGCCAACACCTGCCGCAAGTGTCACACGTCCGCGAGCGACAAGTTTTCGCTTTATGACCCGCACGCGGACGCGCACAGCCCTGACCACGATCCGATCCTGTATTACGTCACACTGGCCATGAAGGGCTTGCTGATCAGCGTGTTCATGTTCTTCGGCTTGCACACAGTTTTGTGGCTGGGGCGGTCGTTGGCGGTGCAATCACAGGGAAAACGCAATGGCGGAAGCAAACCCTAAGGCATCAACGTCGTCGGCAACGGAAGCCGTGGCACGCGACAAGAACGACGGCGCTGTCGCCAGTGGCTTCGTGTTGCGCTTCCACCGCTACGACCGTCTCCTGCATGGCACGCTGATGGCCAGCTTCCTGACCCTGGCGTTGACAGGTATGCCGCTCCTGTTTCCGCTGGCGCCGTGGGCGGCGACCCTGGCCCATTTGTTGGGCGGCTATCGCGTGACGGGCGTGGTGCACCGGATTGCCGCAGTGACACTGATGCTGGTCTTCTTCACCCACCTGATGCGGCTTGGGCATCGGCTGTTTGTGAAGAAGGACTACGGCATGCTGTGGGGACCACGATCGCTCGTGCCCCAGCCTGCCGACCTGATACAGCTTCTGCAACACTTTCGCTGGTTCGTCGGCATGGGACCCAGGCCTCGCTTCGACCGCTATTCCTACTGGGAGAAGTTCGACTANNCTCGGGCCTCATGCTGTGGTTCCCCGCCCTCTTCGCCCGCTTCGTGCCCGGGTGGGTCTTCAACATCGCCCTCGTGGTGCATGGCGAAGAGGCATTGATGGCCATGGTGTTCATCTTCACGGTGCATTTCTTTAACGGGCACTTGCGGCCTGACAAATTCCCGATGGATCTGGTCATATTTACGGGGCGCGTCTCGGTGGAAGAGCTCCAACATGAGCGACCGGCGGAGTATGAACGGATGGTTGCCGAGGACAGTCTGCGCGATGTGATGACGAGTCCACCGTCGGCAAAGCTCGCGACGGCAGGGCGGTTGATTGGGACGTTGGCCGTCTGCATTGGGTTGACCGTCGCAGTGCTGGCCATCTACGCGCTCCTACACTGACCTTCCTATTCGGTGGACTTTGAATCTTTCTTGTCGTCCTTGGCGTCGGCAGATGGCTCGGTGGGGGCGCCGGCCTTATTGCCCTTGCCGGCAAAATAGGCTTCGCCTGGCCGCCATGACGGGGCGACGAGCAACAGCAAGCCGTGCACGGCGCGCCTGGCGCCAGCGGCAGACATGCGGCCCAAATGCGTGAACACGAGTGCGAAGCCGATGAACGGCAAGAAGACCACGAAGAGGCCGCCCAGGACGGGGGCCAGGGCCAGGACGGCCCACACCGGGATGCGCAAGCAGCGCTGGCCGGTTGTGCCGGGCAGCACGCCTTCCTTG
>PMLH01000649.1 GCA_003159055.1 Myxococcales bacterium | reverse complement strand
ACTTATCGGAACATTTTCGACACGACTCAGCTTCCGAGCTACGCAATCTACCCCAGCATTTCCTTCCGAGCCCAGGACGTGCTCGGCAATCAATCCTCCGTGGGCTACGAGGTCTCTCTCGACAACACACCGCCCGCCCTGGATCTCGATCCTCCGGCCAACTACCGCCTGTACAAGAAGGATGGAACTTGCAGCTGGCCGTTCGACCCCGTCGGTCCGGATGCGATCGACGATGGATCGATTGTCACCCAGCTCTTCGACATCCGCGCTCGCATCGAAGACCAGGGCAACCTTCCGGCCACGGGCACGCTCGACTTCATGACCATTTCCGGCGTCGACCCGGCGACAGTCAAGGTGCTGATCCTGGACGACAGCAGCTTGCCGCTGGTGGTTGACACGTCGGATCCGCCCGACGGAATCTGCGACGACGTCAATCCCGATCTCGTCCCGTCCGTTTCGCCCCAGTCATCCAAGGATGCCCAACTGATCGATCTGGTACCCTTGCCCGCCAACGCCGGCGCAGGAGATTTTACCTACGAACCGGGTTCAGCGTGCACGGGGAGCGACGCGAATCCGCCCGCTCCCTTCTGCGCGTCGACTTATAGCTTTCTCAAGAAGAAATACATGACCTACTCGCTCGGGTATGCCCCTCAGGTGCTGCCGGCCATCTGGGGCATCGGCCCGGTCGTGGCCGATCAGGTTCAGTGCGCGGGCCGGCAGTTCGACGCTATCAACAATCTGCACGACGGCTGGGCGTGCGTCGCAGCGGAAGCCGCCGACAAGCTCGGCAACAAGCAGGTGTCGCGGCCCATCCGAATTTGCGTCGCCGCGCAGCCCAACAGCCAGGCGTGCGCGCCGGAGGCGATGGGTGGCGCATCGCTCGCAAGCGTGACCCTGCCGGATTCGACCTCGGGCAAGGTCGCTTTCGTGACCAGCGCGCCACTCTTGGGCGCGGGGGGCGCTGCTATCGAAGCAGGCGACAGCGTGGTCTTCACAGGCCTCGGGCCCGACGCAATCGCGCGCATCAATGGAACCCACACGGTGGCTCCGTCGGATACGACTGGAACGTCATTCACCATCACCGACGTGTCCATCTCCCCCGCCATTCTCGCGGTCGACAATTCCGATCCCGACGGCGGAGCCGCGGTGACGACGGGATCGGTCGGCCTCGTGCTGTCGAATGCTGGCCCCGTCCATGTGGTAACCACGGCGAGCACGGCTCTGGATCCGGCCTTCAAGGGTCAGGTCCTTCTTTCGAATGCCGGCATCTCGGCCGGCACCCGGTGGTCCGTGACTAACATTCAGCCATCGGGCTTCGATCTCGTCGGTGCCACCGTCCAGCTGTCAGGTGGCGCAGTCCCGCTCGCCAAGTTCCCCGATTGCACGGGGACCATCATCAAGCAGGCTTCCGGCCTCCCTCCAAAGGTTGACGCGACCAAGCCGTGCGGGCCCTGGGCGGCCTACCCGAAGTTCGAGGGCAAGGTGATCAACTAGTTGCCTACCAAGCCCTGATATCAAGTCCACGAGCAACGCGCTCACGCGTGCGCGCTACGGGCTTGCCGTACCAGGCGGTCTTGGCTGCCGGCGCGGCTTCCAGCTCGAAGGGAATGAAGAGCAGCTTCAGGAATCGGTTGCGTCCGATTCTCTCCCAGCCAACCAGCCCAAGTAACACTTCCCACATGGTGTCGCCGGGCCGCTTGACCTGGGACTCCCAGAACGGAAAGACGAACAGGTGCGAGGTGCCAGCCTCGGTGCCAAGCCCTTTGCGATAGTAGACGATCGGGAAGACGTACGTGCTGTCCGACGTGGGGCGCCGCACGTTGAAATAGACGGGGAAAAGCACCGTGGTCGCGCGATTCTCGCTCCAGAAGCGCCAGTAGAGCGGAAACGCGATGGTGGTCGCGTCGCTTGGGCTGCTGTAGCGGAAAAACAGCGGCGTGATGATGGTTGACTGATCGTTGGTCTCGTTGCGGTAGCGGAAGAAGAGTGGCAACACCACGGTAAAACGGCTCTGGTGATAGGCGTGGAAATCATAGACCAGCGGCACGCCGAAGGTGGACGACGAGGTGATGTTGCTCTTGTGCCAGAAGAGCAGGAACCACGAGCTGAGCGAGCGCTCCGGACTCTTGCGTGAGTAGTGCAAGAGCGGCGGAACGACCAGCGTGTGCGTGTCGGTGATCTTGTCCCGATGGTAGAACCACAGCGGGAAGAAGGTGTGAAAGCTGCTCTTCCAGCCGTTGCTGCGGAAGAAGTTGAGTGCATACCACCAGGTGTTGTCGCCGGTGCGACGGTAGCCGAACGGCAGGGTGAGGAGCGTCGACGAGCTCGGCGAACGCTGCTGGTAGAATAGCGGCATCAGCGCATTGCTGGCGGAGCCCTTTTGCTCGTCTCGCGAATACCAGGCAAGCGGCACGATGCCTCGGGTTCGCTCGCTGCCCGTGTGCGACCAGTACACCAGCCCCGCCAGGGTGGTCGACGTGTCCTGGCTGCGGTCTGCGAAATGCCAGAAGAGCGGAAAGCCGACGGCCGTGCTCTTGTCTGCGGTCCTCGATTGCCACCACAGGGGCAAGACGGTTCGGACCATCTCGTCCGGGCTTTTTCGCTCGTAGTAGAGCCACGAGGCCACCCGTCGCGTGTTGCTCTCGTGGTTGGTGTGCGCAAGAAAGAGCGGCGTCACCGTGAGGGCGCGCTTCGGGTTGTGCAGTGTCAGATAGAACGGAAGCAACCCCGCCGATTGTCCGCTGGGCGAGTGATGGGTGAAGTACGGGCCGACGACGGTGGTGTGGGTGGTGGGCGACTTCGACAGCCAGAGCAGCGGGAAGAAGGTGTCGAGCTGGTAACCATCGTTTCGGCGCAGGTGGAAGAAGGTGGGGAAGACGTAACTTGCTTGCTCGGTCGCATTTCGATAACGCGCCCACAGCGGAAACAGCGAACGCGCTTCGTGGCCAGGCCCGTCGAAAGCGACATACGGACCCCACATGCGGGTTCGCTCGCCCGTGTCGAGCTGGGTGTGGTCGAGGTAGAGCAGGGGAATTCCGCGTGCCGCGACCGTGGGGCTGCCGTACCAGAAGTACGGACCAACCAGGCCGACCTTTCTTGCGGGGGTTCGCGACCAGGCGGCCAGCGGCGAGACAAAGCGCGTGGTTTGCGAATCGCGGCGGTAGTGGAAGAGCGGAAACAGCGTCAGGCTGGTTTCGTCCTGGCCGCCAGGCTTGACGCCGCGGCGATAATGAAACAGCGGGAAGAAGGCGTCGGTGGTTTCGTCACCATGGCGACGGTGCAGGTAGTTTGCGACCACGGTGGTGGTGCGATCCTGGGCGTCATCGCGGAACCACCAGAACAATGGAAATACAGCGAAGTGTCGCCGCGGCCCACCGCCGCCCCAGAAAAGCACGGGGAAGACACCGGCCGCGTAGCCCTTAGGATGGGTGTACCGGAAGTACGGCGGAGCCACGGTCGTGGACGTCCCGCTGCGCTGGTCGGCGAAATGCCAATACAACGGAATCTGGATGCGGTAGCTCTCCCCTTGGTCCTGTCCCGAGAAGTAGAGCAGGGGGAAGACGGCCGTGCTCGAAGACAGCCTGTCCGACGAGGTATAGAACAGCGGGAGGAGCGCCGTGGTGCTCGCCTCGGCGCTGCGGAATCGCCAGAACAAGGGCAACACGACAGCGTGGCTGCGATCCTTATGGCTGCCGAAGAAGGCCAGCGGAAACAGCCCGCCGCTCGCGTCACCGTCGGCGGATTTGCGGTAGTACGCCCACAGCGGAAAGATCCCTGCCGCGGTCAGCTTTTCGTCGGGCGCGTTGCGGCGAAAGTAGAAGGGTAACAGAGCGTGCGCAGTCGCGCCGGAAGCTTGGTCGCGGAAGTACCAGAACAGCGGAAAAAGCGAGCGGGTGGCGCCTTGTGGATCGTCGCGACGGTAGTAGTTCCCCACGATGGTCGTGCGTGCGTCGCCGGGAATGTCATGGTGCCGGAAGTAGAGCAGCTCGAAATCGGTTTCCGATGTCTTGTCCCGCCAGTAGATGAGGGGCGGAACCAGCATGGTCAGGTAGCGCGCACCTTCCTTGGCGTCTCGTTGATAGGTACCGGTCGGCCAGAGGTGGAAGGTCTTTGCGTCGTTGTCGCTGCTCTTGCGGAAGTAGAACGGAAACGCCAGCTGCCAATTCGATCCGGCCTTCTTGTCGCTGGCCCACCAACCGAGCAGCGCGAAGGTGCCGATCGTGCTGTCGCCGCTGCGGAAATGGAACAGCGGCGGCATGATGGTCGTGTTAGCGCCCGGCGAGCGGAAGCTCCACAAGATGGGGAATAGCACGTCGTAGTTCGACGCTTTGGAACGGCCGTACCAGTAGAGCCAAAGAAACGATCCGTTGGTGTTGGTTCCTTCGCCGGAAGCGTAGCCAAGCCACGACACGAAGTTGCCGCCGTCGCGGTGTTCATTTTGATAGAACAGCGGCAGTGCGAGCAGGTTCTTGTCCTGGCCGCTCCTCCAGTAGAAGTTCAGGGGAAGGGCCCAGGTGAACGCGGATTCCTTCGAACGCTTGGAAATGGCGAATGGGAACAGCAGGTCGAATTTCGAGTCTGGCGTTCGTGTCCAGAAGTAGAGCAAGAACCACATGCCGAACGCGCTACCGTGGTCTGGATCGCCGACCTTGAACGAAAGCAGCGGCGGCGCGGCCCAGCCGAACTTGGTCGACAGGTAGACGAACGGCCAGACCGCCCACGACCGAGCGTCGGGCTGCTTGGTCTGTGCATACGGCGGGATGACCAGGACCACGCGTTGCTTGAGGTAGTCCTCCACGCGCCAATAGAAGGGCGCGAAGATCTGCGTGTGGCCTTCCTGGCTCCAGAAATGGAAGTAGAGCGGCGCGAAGACCCGATGTCCCGGCGTTCCGCGCTGGGAGAAGTACAAGGGGATGACCGACGTGCTGCGGCCTTCCTTGCGATACAGCAGAATGTCGATCGGCCGCTCGAAGGGCTGGCAGGTTCCGTTCTCGCAGATGGTGCTCACCGGACATTCGTCGTCGCGCACGCAGACGGGCCCGTGACCAGCCGAGGCGGAGGTCTTCGCCGGTTCAGCTTCCGGCTTCGTGTTTGCGCTCGGTCCGGCGGCTGCGGCCGCGGGGCCGGCCTTGGGTGCGGCCTCGGGCTTCTCGCTTGGCTTTTGCGAGTCGGGGGCTTCTTCTGCCTGGGCGGTGCGGAACGGCGAAAGCTTCCTGTCGGGCGCCCGCGCGAACGGATCCAGATTGGCCGCGGCGAAGGCGATTCGCGGCGCAGACCAGCCAGCGGCAATCCCCAGGGTGACGGCCAGCAGAGTTGATGGAAGGCGGTGCTTTTTCATCCGTGCCAGGGATCGCTGGTTGACTGGCCGATCACTGCGGCGGCAGCATCTTCCATTCGCTGTTTTCGTGCACGAACGGGATGTCGACGGTTTCCTGGTCCTCGCCCTTCTGGCGGGTCACCTTCAAAGTCGCGTTGTCGCCTTTGATGGACGAACCCTTGAGTGTGAACTTGGTGCCCTCGATTTCCTTCTGCATCTTCTTGAGCCCGTCGCTCACCTGGCTGAACTGCATGGCCAGCATGCCCTGGAACATCAGGGCGTAGCAGTCGACCACCTTCTCCAGGCTGCCTTCCGCCAGCGACTTGCGCCAGCGCTCGAAGGTCTTCTCGGGCGTGGAAAACTCCGCGCGTGGGGCGGGCATCTGGAAGGTGATGCTTCTGATCTTTTCCTTCGGGATCTTGACCGCGCCGCCTTGGGCTTCGACCGTGTACACGCCGTCGTAGTAGTGAACGATTTTTGCGTTCATCTTGGTCTTGTCGAGAAGCTCGATGACCTCGGCGCGGGCAGGCCGAGCCACCGTGAACGCGGCGGCCGCGGTGATGGCGGCAAGAACCAGAGTGTGAAATTTTCTTGAGGCGAAGCCGGGAAAAATGCGCATGGGGTCCTATTGCAGAAGGATGCCCGGGGCGGGGAAGCGCCGGGTGACTTCGAGAACCTCGGCCAGAACCTTGGCCGAAGTCTCGTCGTCCGGCTTGCCTACCACACGGTCGATCCATCCCGCGATCAGATTCATCTCGGTCTCGCCCATGCCGCGGCTGGTGACCGAGGGCGTACCCAGGCGGATTCCGGAGGGATCGAAGGGCTTGCGGGTGTCGAACGGCACCGCGTTGTAGTTGAGCTCGAGGCCGGCCTTGTCGAGCGCTTTGGCGGCGACCTTGCCGGGCACGTTCTTGTTGGTCAGATCGATGAGCAAGAGGTGGTTGTCGGTCCCGCCCGAAAGCACGTGGAACCCGCGCGCCATCAACTCAGCCGCCAGCACCTTCGCGTTGGCAACGATCTGGTGGGCGTACTGCTTGAATTCCGGCTGGGCGGCTTCCTTCAGTGCGACGGCGAGCGCCGCCGTGTTGTGCACGTGCGGGCCGCCCTGAAGGCCGGGAAACACCGCCTTGTCGATGGGCGAGGCGTAGGGCGTCTTGCAAAGGATCATGCCGCCGCGCGGGCCGCGCAGGGTTTTGTGGGTCGTGGTGCTGACCACGTCGGCATGGGGGATCGGCGTTGGGTGCGCGCCGCCCGCGACGAGCCCGGCAATGTGCGCCATGTCGACCGCGAAACGCGCACCGACCTCTTTCGCGATCTCGGCAAACGCCGCGAAATCCCAGATTCGAGAATAGGCGGTTCCGCCGGCCCAGATGAGCTGCGGACGCTCACGCCGCGCAATCTCGCGCACTTCGTCCATGTCGATGCGGCCGGTGTCTTTGCGCACGCCGTAGGGCACCGGCTGGAAGAACTTGCCCGTGATGGACACTCCCGAACCGTGGGTCAGGTGGCCGCCCATCGGCAGCGCCATGCCCATGACCTTGTCGCCGGGCTTCAGGAAGGCGAGGTACACGGCGAGGTTGGCGGGCGAACCGGAGTAGGGCTGCACGTTGGCGTGCTCGGCCCCAAACAGGCTGCATGCGCGCTCTTGGGTAAGGATTTCAAGCGGGTCGACGTTCTGCTGCCCCTCGTAGTATCGCTTCTGCGCGTAACCTTCGCTGTATTTGTTGGTGAAGACGGAGCCCGACGCTTCAAGCACCGCCCGCGAGACGTAGTTTTCGGACGGAATCAGACGGATCTTTTCCGCCTGGCGGCGCTCTTCGGCGCGCACCAGCTCGTAGACCCTGGGATCCGACACCGAAAGGGGGTCATCGACGATCTTCATGGGCCGCAAGCTAGACTGCCAGACAGGCAGAGTCAACGCGGAGTCGAAGCAACTTTTTTTTGGGCTATCCGAGAACGTTGGTGTTCCTCAACAACCCATTTTGGAGGCCCGACCATGAACACCCATCGCAAGATCTTCACCCTTTCCCGCATCTCGGCATTGCTCGGTTTTTTCGTCCTGGCGCAGGCCGTCGGCTGCGACGGCGACCAGCACGCCGACGAGGCGGCCGCAACGGAAGACGGCCAAGCCATGCTGAGCGTAGGCACGATTCCAGACAACGTGGCCTGCGTCATCGTCACGGTTGCCGGCGAGTTTCGCACCGTGGTGCACGACTTCGACGTGGCGCCCGGTAACACCCTGGCGGAAGCGCTGACCGGACTGCCCGTCGGCGCGGTGGTCTTTTCCGCCAACGCCTATTCCCAGGCCTGCAGCAGTGTCACCAAGTCGACGACGCCGATGTGGCTCTCAGAAGAAAAGACCGCAAACCTCGTCCAGGGCAAGAGCACCAGCGTGACGTTGACCCTGTACAAGAACGGACGCGCGAAAGTGACGGTTGAGTTCGCCGACCAAGAGGACGGCGGCATCGACGCTGGCGGGTCAGTGGACTGACCCTCGGAGGGCGCAGAGGGGGATGAGAGCACAGAGATGGACTTGCGAGGGCAAACCCAATCGACTCCTTCCGCCGCCCCCTCTGTGCACTCATCCGCCCCCTCTGTGCCCTCTCTGTGCTAGGTTGCCCCCTAGGAGCCGTCGGTCGTCAGCATGTCAACCACAAACGAGCTTGTCGGGTCGCAACTCGGCCGCTACCAGATAGCCCAGCATCTGGCCACCGGCGGCATGGCGGAAATTTTTCTGGCCCATCAGGATGGCATGGGCGGCTTCAGGAAAGAGCTGGTCCTGAAGGTGTTGCAGACGCGCTGGGAAGACCGTCCCGAGATCGTCGATCTGTTCTTGGGTGAAGCGCGATTGTCGGCCCTGATGGCTCACCCGAACATCGTCGACGTCTACGACGTTGCCCAAGAAAACGGCCGCCACTTCATTGCGATGGAGCACATCGCCGGCAGGACCCTGACCGATCTCGCCAAGCGCGCGATTGCCGTGACCAAGTCCATCCCGGTCGAAGTCGGCGTGTTCATTGCCGCTGAGATTGCCGGTGCTCTTGCCTATATGTACGACGGTGCTGGCGCTCGCGGCGAGCCTCTCTGGGTCGTCCATCGGGACATCTCGCCCACCAACGTGCTCATCAGTACGTCCGGTCAGGTGAAGCTGATCGACTTCGGCATTGCCCGGCAAGGCCTGACCGTCGAGGAGGAATCGGGCTTGCGTCCCGGCAAGGTGACCTACATGTCGCCCGAGCAGGTGAAGGGCGCTCCCATCGATGGTCGTTCGGACATTTTCTGCCTCGGCACCATCCTCTACGAGATTACCTTGGGGCGCCGCCTCTGGCGTGGTCCGCGCGATGTCGCTTCCAAACGGATCGTCGAGGAGCGCCCCAAGCCCCCGACCTTCGTGCGGCACGACTACCCGTCCGAGCTGGAACTGATCGTCTTGCGCACTTTGGAAAAGAAGCCCGAAGATCGTTACCAATCGGCCGCTGAGCTGCACAACGATCTGCACAGTTTCCTGGAACGGTCGGGTGCCCACCTGCGCAACAACTGCCAGATGGCGGACTATGTGACCAAGATCTTCTCGGAAGAAGCCGACGCGCTCATTTCTGATGCGGGGCGAAAACGCGCGCAAGCCTTCGTCGAAGGAGGCGAAGCGGCCGAGCCCGACCATGACGACTTGGACTTCGACGTTCAGCAGATCGAAGGCCCGGGTGCGGCTCTTGCTCGCGCACTGCGCACATCGGCCCTTGGTGTCTGGGCGGATGTTGACAATCCCAAGGCGAAGGCCGATGCCTCGACGGATGCAGACCATGGAGGAGACGGTCGTCCAGCAGAAGACGAGCCGGTGTTTGCCGAGACCAAGGGTGAGCTGGAGAACGCCGTCACGTCCCAGCCGAGCGCGCCCAATTCCAGCCCTGGCTCTGGCCAAGGCGACACGGCCGAACCTGCGGAAAAGAAAGAGAAAGATGGGGATCTGGGAGGCGCGTTGGCCGGGGCGGCGAACCGGGAGCAAGGAGCAGACACTTGGGTTTTCGGCCTTTCCAGCCGAACTATCACTGTCAGCGTCGCTGTCTTCCTGGCGGCGATGGCGGGGCTGTTCCTCTGGCTGCGCGGTGGATAGCTCCGAACAACAATTGAGACTGATCCCAGGCACAAACCCTGCAATGAAACCGTTCACCCATGAAATCGGCACAAGCTGTATTGCGCGATATGGCTGTGGTACCCTGCGGTGCCGAGGAGCTGCCGGAATCCAGGATGAAGTTCGTCTGTGACCGCTGCCAGACCCGCTATTCGATTGCGGACGAGAAGGTCAGGCAGAAGATTCTGCGCATTCGCTGCAAGACGTGCGGCAACGTCATCCTGGTCGAGGACAGCTCTGCCGTGCTGGAGGGACGCCCTGGAGGGTCGGCCCCCCACCTGGCACACAAGCTCGGCTCCGAGTCCGGGCCGAAGCTGCCGCCCGCCGATCCAGCCAAGGCGGCATCCGCGCCCCAGCAGCCTCCGGTTCTTCCGGGAAAGGTGGCGTCGGGGCCGAAGGTCCCACCGCCTCCTCCCAACAAGGTCGCGTCGGGTCTGAAGTCGTATCCGGCGTCCGCACTGAGAGGTCCACGCACGGAGAGTCAGAAGGCGCGCATGGCCACGCCGCCCCCCCCGCCGCCTCCGTCGGCTGTCCCCGACCCGCTTGGGGGACGCGTCGAGTGGTATGTCGCCGTCGGTGGCGCACAGAGTGGTCCTTTCGCGCGCGGCGATGCCGCCAAGCGTATTGTAGCCATCGGTCCCGGCAAAGTCGTACACGTTTGGAAAGAGGGAATGCCGGGGTGGAAGCCAGCGACCGAGGTGTCCGTCATCGCTCGCGAAATCAACCTGCTCAGGCCAGCGCCTCCTCCGCCACCGACTCCTGCGCCTGTTGCCCCGGCCGCGCCTGAGGCGGCAAGGGTCTCGCCGACGCCGGTTGCGCTGGCTCAGGCCACGGTCCACCCTGCGAAGCAGACCGAATCAGCATCGCCTCTTTTCCCCGGCAAGCCGGTTTCTTCCGTGCGAGCTTCGGGGGCCCCTGAGGTGTCGGAGTTTCACTCGGAAGTGGACACCGATGCAGATGCTTTCTCAGAGATTACCACGCAGAAGAACAAGCGGGTGGTCGAGCCGGCGCCGAGGTTGTCGTCATTCACGGACGTCACCACGAAGAAGGGGAAGAGCCTGCGCGACCTCGAAGCGGATCCTCTTCTCGCGATCTCGGTGGCCCACGTTGAGGACCGGAAGACGCCGTCTCCGGTGCAGCCACCGTCTCATCTTGCAGGCAACCGCGGCGAGGTGGTGCCTGTGCGGCCAACCCTTGGCGAACCTCCGACCTTGCCCAATCCGCCGTCGCTCGCACCGGAAGGCCTCCAGTCTGGACCTTCGGTGACGTTCGAATCGGGCCCAGGTTCCGCGGTCGACCCGGCTTCGGCGGCAAGCGGATTTTCAGAGGTCGTTGCGGCCATGGCCGCGGTCGCATCTCCTGATGCGGCCACACCAGCCACCGTCGTGCCGGTGGTGAGTGCGTCCCCCATGGAGTTGTCCGCGGCGTTTGCTCTGAAGAAGTCGCGGCTGGCGGATCTGTTGCAGGCCCGCTCAGGTCTCAAGTACTTGGTTGCCGTGGTGATCCTCGTGGCACTCGTAATTCTGCTGGTCGTGGTCGGCCTGCGCGGCGATGCCGCAAAGCAGCCCGACGTCGGCAAGGAGCCGCCGAAGGGAGAAATTGCCAAGCCCGAGGAGGCGAAAGCCGAGCGTGAGCAGCCGAAAGCCGAGCCATCGGGCGGGGACGAGCGCACGACCGGTGGTGCCCGAGCGGTCAGCAAGCACGGCACGGTCAAGACCCGCTCGGTGGGCCCTGTCGAAAAACCAGTCACGCCCAAGCCGGCCGGCAAGCCGGTACGCGACGCGGCTCGTCCCAACCCGTTTGGCGATAATGTGAAGACCGTCTCCCAGGATCAAATCAGCGCGGTCGTTCGCGGCAAGGACAACCAGGCCGCGCTGAAGGCGTGCTACGAGCGCGCGCTCAAGATGGACAACCACTTGACCAGCGGACGCATGGACGTGACCGTCTCTATCGCGGCGTCAGGCGCGGTCCAGCGCGTGGTGGTGAATGCCCCGGCCAGTTTCATCATGGTCGAGCCGTGCATCAAGACTGCGATCAGGCGGTGGACCTTCCCCGCGAGCTCGGAAGAGTACGGGACCAATTTCCCGCTCATCATGCAAGGTGGAATGTAGCCGCCGACCGGATTTGCCGAGCGAGGGGAGGGGACTCCCCTCTGCGGATTGGCCTGCTACACTGCGCTTCGATGGTACAACCGAAAAGTCGCCACCCTTACGCGGCGTTCTTGGCGCAAGTCCAGAAACCCTCGCGCTACACCGGCGGGGAATACGGCGAAAAGCGGCCCGACCTGGCTGGGGCACGGGTGCGCGTGTGTCTGGCATTTCCCGATGCATACGAAATCGGGATGTCGCATCTCGGGACCAAAATCCTGTACGGGCTTCTGAACAAGGCCGACGGCATCGCCTGCGAGCGGGTGTTTGCGCCGTGGCCCGACATGGAAAAGGAGCTGCGTGCGCGCTGCCTGCCGCTCTATACGCTCGAAACCGCGAGCCGTCTTGGCGACTTCGATGTGGTCGGTTTTTCGCTGCAGTACGAGCTCAACTACACCGGCGTGCTGAACATCCTCGATTTGGGCGGGATTGCGCTCCGGGCAAGCGCACGCGGCGATGCCGAACCCCTGATTCTTGCGGGTGGTCCGGTGGCCACGCATCCCGAGCCGCTGGCGCCTTTCATCGACGCCTTCTTCATCGGTGAAGCAGAGGAGCTTCTCCCGTCGCTGTGCCTGGAGATCGCCGATTTGCGGCGCGCGAAGATCGCCCGGCGGGAAGTCTTGGCTCGCTTGGCCGAGCGCTATCCCCTCTACGTGCCGGCTTTGTACGACACCGAGCGTGACGCCGCGACCGGACTCGTCGTCGTGGGCAAGCCCAGCGATGCAAGGGTTCCGCAGCGCGTGCAGCGGAGCTGGGTGAAGGACATCAACCGTTTTCCCTTCCCCGACGATTCGCCCTTGCCCCACGCCGAGGCGGTCTTCGATCGCATGGCGGTGGAAATTGCCCGCGGATGCACGGAGGGGTGCCGCTTCTGCCAAGCCGGCATCATCTACCGGCCGGTGCGAGAGCGCGATCCGGTGGCGGTCATCGACGCTCTCGTCGGCGGCATCCGCAAGGGCGGCTACGACGAGACCTCGCTGGCGTCGCTGTCGCCCGCCGACTATTCGTGCGTGACGCCGCTCATTCGTCGGGCCATGGCCAAGCTACGCGACGAGAAAGTGTCGCTTTCGGTTTCGTCGCTGCGGGCCTATGGCCTCGACGAGGAATTGCTGGGCGATCTCGCGGCGGGCGGAATCACCGGACTCACGTTTTCGCCCGAGGCTGGCACCCAGCGCATGCGCGATCTGGTGAACAAAAACGTCACCGAGGACGATATCCTGGAATCCGCGCAGCGCGTGTTCTCGCGCGGGCACCAGCGCATGAAGCTCTACTTCATGATTGGCCTTCCCACCGAAACCGACGAGGACGTGATCGGCATCGTCGAAACCGCGGCGCGCGTGCAGCAGGTCGGGCGGCGCTACCTGCGTTCGGCGCGGGTGGTGGCGTCCGTGTCGACGTTCGTGCCGAAGCCCCACACGCCGCTGCAATGGGCGGCGATGGATAGCCACGAAGAAACTGCGCGCAAGCACACGCTGCTGGTCGAGCACGCGCGTCGCTTGCGCGTGGACGTGCGCATGCACGACAACCGGCAGTCGCATCTGGAAGCGATTTTTTCCCGCGGCGACCGCGCGTGCGCCGACGTTCTCGAGCGAGCGTTTGGTCTTGGCTGTCGTTTCGACGGCTGGGACGAGGTGTTGCGCATGGATCTCTGGGACCAGGCCATCGCCGAGGAGAAGGTCGCGCATGGCTTCGAGCCGGCCCGCTACCTCGGCCGCTTGCCCGACGATGCGCGCTTGCCTTGGTCTCACATCGACGTGGGCGTCGACGACGAATTTCTGCGCAAAGAAATGCGCAAGGCGCTTCGCCACCAGGCCGCACCGCCGTGTGGAAAGCCCTCGGGTCAGCTCTTGCATGCTTCAAACGTGGCAGACGCCGAGGTAGCTAGCGAGCGCAAGCTGGTCTGCTACGACTGCGGCGTGGCGTGCGACCTCGACGGAATGAAGCGCGAGCGGCTTTTCTTCCTCCGGCGGATGAACGCTTGGTCGGCGCGTGCGCCTTTGCCTAGCCGGCGGCGGGCGGCAAAGGTTGAGGACGAGAAGGGGCGCGAGAAGACCTCGCCGCGTTCTGTGCCCCGTCCGAACACCGATTCCATGCAAGGGGAGCCCGCGCGCTACCGCTTGGGCTATAGCAAGCTGGGGCCGGCGGCGTTCCAGTCGCACCTCGACCTGGTCCGCCATCTGCCGCGCGCTTTCCGGCGAGCCGGCCTGGAGATTTTCTATTCGCGCGGTTTCCATCCGAAGCCCGGCTTGTCGTTTGGGCCCGCGCTCGGGCTCGGTATCCCATCGCTCGGCGAATTTCTGGACGTGAAGCTGGTCGACAAATTGCCCGCCGAGGAAATCCTCGGCCGGTTGCGACAGGT
This sequence comes from Myxococcales bacterium, assembly GCA_003159055.1. Next base: position 5,747 of record PMLH01000649.1, on the reverse strand, counting down.
CTCTCCTCCCGGCATCGACTTTGTGTCCGCGGCCACGCTCGTCGACGGCGAGGCCCCGCTCGGACGCGTGCTCAGCGAGGCCCACTACGCGGTTTGCTTGCCCGCAGGCACGTCTGCCCGTGCCGCCGAAGCGACGTGGAATGCAGGCGCCCCGTTGTTGGCTCGCCGTCGGGAGCGCAGCGACAGCCGCCGCGCTGACCGCGACAACACCGTCGACGTTCGCAAGAGCATGCTGTTCGCCCGCGCCGCTTGTGCGGACGAGCGAGCCGATCTCGCCACGAAGCTCGGCTGGCCGCCAGCCGACGACGATCGGGTCCTTCTCTTCGGCCTGGCGGTCAGCGCTCTCGGCAGCGCACGCCCGGTCGAGGTGCTGGAAGCCCTGCTCGGCGAAGAGAAACCGGCCCAATGCGAATTGGTTCGCAAGGGGTGCCAGCTTCGTCCTTCCGAGGGCTAGGCTGCCGGGCATTTTGCTTGCAATGGCAGACGGGGCTGCCCAAAATTCGCCGCTATGAGTAAGCGGTCCGAACGCATCATCGGCTCTCGCACCTGGGCAATCTCGGCAGCCCTCTTCGCCCTCCTGCTCGCCGTTGAACCTGCCTTTGCTGCCGGTCGCCAGTCGGGTAGCACTCGGCAGTTGCAGGAGAAGGCCGCTCGAAAGGCGTGCCTCACCGGCGACTACAACAACGGGGTCTCGATCCTCGCGGATCTGTTCATCGACCTCAAGAACCCCATCTACATCTTCAACCAGGGCCGCTGCCTGGAACAGAATGCCCGCTACAAGGATGCGATTGCGCGGTTCGAGGAGTACCTGCGTATCGGCGATACCTCGACGCTGGATCCGGCTGACCGAGCCGCCGCCGAGAAGCAGATCGAGGACTGCAAGGCGAAGCTGGCTGAGGAGGAGAAGGCCCAGGTGAAGACGCCCCAGTCCGTAGGCCAGCCCTCGCCGCAAACGACCCCGCAACCGAATTCCGAACCGGACACCACGAATCAGATCGTGGAAAGAACCAAGGCTCCACCCGAGTCCGAGAAGAGCGGAAGGGCCTTGGTCATCGGCGGCATCGCGACGGGCGCCGTCGGGGTGGCGGCTGTGGTTGCCGGCGTCATCTTCAACCTGAAGGCCAACAGCATGGCAGACGAGATGGAGAACACCGTCGATGCCTACACCTCGAGCAAAGAATCCAGCCAGAAGACCTACGGAACCCTGGCATGGGTGGGCTACGGCGTGGGTGCTGCCTGCATTGCGACGGGCGCGGTTCTTGTTGCGGTCGGGGCGAGCCGTCACGGCTCTCCTGGACAGACCGATGTTGCCCTTGCGCCAGCGGTAGGTCCCGGTCAGGCTGGTGTTCTTGTGCGTGGAGGCTTCTGATGAAAACGCACCTCTTGAGTGTCCGCACTGCCGTGTTGATTTGCCTCGGCGCCGTGGCCTGCGTACGCAGCGTGGACAATACCAAGGTCCGTTGCACGACCTCGGACCACTGCCCGAGCAGCTACGTCTGTTCCTCTGGACAGTGCGTGAGCAGATCGACCGGCACCGGCGGCACGTTTGGCGTGGATGCTTCCCGGTCCGATGCGACCACGACCGCCGATGCGCGCCCAGACCAGACAATCGGCTCTGATACGACAGGAGCCCGCAACGATGTGGCTCCGTCGGGATCTGACGCCGACGTCGCCCCGGCAGCGCCAGGAGCCGGGGGCGTGGCTGGAGTCGGCGCGGGCGGAACGAGTGGAGCAGGTGGCGCCGTTGGCGCTGGCGGCGTCCCCGGCGCGGGGGGCATAGCCGGGTCGATTGGAGGTTTCCCTGGCCTGGGCGGCATCGCGGCCGGCGGTGGCACACCAGGAAGCGGCGGCACTGGGGGCACTGGCGGTGCGGTTGGCGCGGGCGGCAGGGGCGGGGCTAACGGAGGCGTACCTGGCAGCGGCGGCGTGACCGGTTCGGGCGGGACCGCGGCAACCGGCGGCACGGCGTCGACTGGAGGCATCGGCAGTGGTGGAACGGGCACTGGCGGCGTTGGCAGCGGCGGCACTGGCTCAGGAGGCACGCCCTGCCAGCCGAAGCTGCGAGACTGCACATCGACCCTGGACAACGACTGCAACGGCACGCCCGACAATCAGGAGACCACCCACTGCGTCTGCCCGGTGGGCACGACGCAGGATTGTGGCTCGCACCTGGGCCTTGACGGCACGGGTATCTGCAAGCATGGCACACAAACCTGCGCAGCCAGCGCCGACAAGACGACCAGCGCCTGGGGTGGCTGTTCCGGATCCATCGGTCCGAGCACACGCGACTGTACCTCGTCCGCGGACAACGACTGTAATGGCACGGCAGACAAACAGGAACTCTCCTACTGCCAGTGCACCTCCGGGAACACCCAGTCCTGCACGCAAACAGGCGCGTGTTCGGCCGGCCATCAGAGTTGTTCCATCAGCGCGGACAAGTCCACCGCCGCGTGGGGGGAATGTACCGGAGGCACCCCCCCCAGCGTCATGTACAGGGATGCTGATGGAGACAACCACGGCGATCCCAACCACTCCGCGCAGGTTTGTTCAGGAACTACTGGGTACGTGACCAGTCACGACGACTGCGACGACGGGGATAAGACCTTCTACCCTGGTGTGAGCAGCTGCGTGGATGCTTACACGAGCAGAACCTGCTCATCTGCTGGCGTGGGATCACGAACAAACTGTGACTACGGATGTGCTGGCGCCGGGCAGTGTCACCCCGCGAGCGACCAAACCGTCGGGGTTCCGGGACGCGTCTCTTGCACCAACGTTACAAATTGCCTCGCGGCAGATGGATGCCGAATGGACGATCTGAGTGGAAACTGCGGCACGGCGGGAACGGGCTCGTCCGTCGTCGTCTTCTGTGACGGGCCCAATGACTGCCCTGGGCAGGAATGCGTAATGACCTACGATATCGGCGGGGACCAAGTTTCGTGCCAAGCCTCCGTGCCGTCCGGTGCCTCCTTGATCTGCGATCCCTTTGCCACCACATGCCCTGCGGGAACCGTGTGCAACAAGCAGGGCCGTTACCCATTCTACGCGTGTGAGTAGCACCGTACCGAGCTGGCTCTTCTGATGGGCGCGCCGTCCTTCCCCGCGGCCCATGCTACTACTGACCGTCGCCTGGTGGCGATCAATGCCGCTCAATAGCGCCATTCTGCCTACCGGTTAGAAAATCGCCTGTGGTGGCCCCCTCAAGGAGCCCAATGGCCACGACCGCTAGGTGCCGTCCACACCCTGGTCAGCTCGCCCGAGCCGCACAACAGAACGGCCATGGAGCCAGTCTGGACCCCATGGCCGTCGTGATTCGAGCTACTGTCGCTGAAACTACTTGCAGACGAACGTCGTAACGGTCGAGCCGGTGAACGCGGCCGTGAGGACGCCGTCAGTCACCGTGACCGCAGTTCCTGCCTTGAGGTTGTCGCTCGCCGACGTCACGTTGGGCGTGCACGAGGCTGGCGCCGTCCCGCCAGCGATGGTGATCGGTACGCTGACGTCCTTGCCCTTGTTGATGCCCACGATTACGGTGCCGTCCGTACCCGTAAAGGCTGAGAGAAGGAGATCCGCGCTGGAGTTGCCCGTAACGCTCACCATCACGTAGCCTGGCTTTACGAACTTGCTGTAGTTGCCGATCGTATAGGCGCGCTTGGTCACTGCTGTTGAGTTCTGGAGGACCAAACCCTCGTTGTCGTTGGTACCGCCCGCCTGGTACCACCAATAGAGCCACGCCGAAGCCTCGCCGACGACGAGCGCCGAGTGAACCCAGCCTGCGACCGCGATGCCGTTGGCGATGTCGCTCGACGGTCCTTGCTCCGGCCACCACTTAACACCGGACATTTCCGTCTGCCAGACCTCTTTGTCGCGCTTTCCACCGTTAACGTCGCTAGGCCAGGCGTACGCCTGCTGCGAGTCGTATTCGTGCGTCCCGATGATGTCGACAGCGGCCCACGCGGCCGTATCGGCAGCCATGGCGTGACCATAGTCGTATCCGCCGTTCCCCTGGGTGCAGGTGGCAGCGCACTTGGCGGCAACGGCGCTGGCGATGGTCATATATAAGCAGCCGCACTTGAGCGGGTCTGAGCTGTTCTTTCCACCAGGATCAGGACCGGCAGAAATGTTGGACCACAGGTGGAGCCATTCCGAGGTTTCAGGTGCGATAACCTTGGCACCCGCTTTTTGGATTTTCGGCCCTGCCACCTTGAGAAACGCCACCATCTCCTTGGCAGTATAGACCATGGTGCTGTAGGTGCCGTTGCATGGGTCGTTACTACCACATGACGCAAATTCAGGTTCGTTCGCTACTGACATTGCGTACAGGCCCTGGCTCTGCGCAAAGTTGGCTATCGTTGTCGACCATGAGTCGTAGCAGCTCGTAAGCAGGTGTCCACCATTGTTCTCGCTGTTGTTGTCCTTGCAATTGGCGGGCGCGGTCCAAGCCGACCCAATCACCTTTGCGTTGTAGCTCTTGGCCGGGACACTGCCATTGAGCTTGCCACCCGAATCCATTGCGACCCGTACGATGGAAAACCCGAGCCCGCTGGTGCCGTAGAACGTGTCCCAGGGAACGGTTCCACCGCCCAAGGCGGTGTTGAGGCCAAAGCCCTCGACCGTCTGGTGCTTCTGATCGAGCTGCACCGTCACTCCACCTGTGCTCCCGCCTCCACCGCCCCCAGCGCCCGCGCTTCCTCCATCAATGCCGCTGGTGGTGCTGCCACCGGTTTGAGTTCCACCTTTGCCCCCCGCCGCAATTCCGCCCGCGCCGCTGCCACCGGCGGACGAACCACCGAGGGCGGGCGAACCGCCAGCGGGCGAGCCACCGGCTGGCGAACCACTGTGTCCTCCTGTCGCAGAACCGCTGCTCCCTCCAGTCGCAGAACCGCCGGCTCCGGTGGTGGCGCTGCTGCCGCCGCTGCCGCCGCCATTGGCCCCGCCTGAGCCACTACCGCCGCTGCCACCGTTGCCGGTGCTTCCGCCACTTCCGACGGAGCCGCCAGAGGAAGTGCTACCTCCCTTTCCCGATGAGTTGCCGCTGCTACCGCAGCCGGTGATTACCATGGCGAAGACGACGGGCCCGATCAACAGCTGGCACGCGCGACGCACACATTCCATTCCGTGGTTGACTGTCCGCATGCCCGGACTTTGGGCCGAAAGCCGCCCAATAGTCAAGAGACTATGCAATCCATCAAAAGGGGGTGGAAATTCCGATCACTCTCTGGCGATTGACGGATCGTGCCCAACGCCTCAAAAGTAGCCGATGCTGCGTCAACCGCACCCCTGCAACCAGCCTGGCTGGCCGGCGGCCCCGCGGTCCGGTCGAGGTCGTTACGGTTGATCCGTCGCGATTCCAACGCTGGCGTCTGTCGGCAGCCGGCCACGCCATGGTTTTGCTTCCTCAGGTGCCCATGCGAATTCTACAAAAAGAAACCGCCCAGCCGAAGTGGGCTGGGCGGCGTTGGTTCGTTACGATCTTTGCGCCGTTGTCTGCGCGAACGCGCTCAGGGCTTGTATTTGACGGTCGCCCATCCGCCGGCAGGAATGGAGAACTGCAGCTTCTTGCCGCCGATGGCAACCATGTAGTTGCTCTTGGCCGCGCTGCTGTAGACCACGGCCACCAGAGAGCCGTCGGGGTTCTTGAACGCCACCGAATCCGTGCTGCCGCTCGTCTTTACCACCGTAGCCCCTGCATCCACGAACTGTGAGAAGTGACGGAAAACGTAGTAGGCCTGCGTCTTGGTGATCTTTCC
>PMLH01000463.1 GCA_003159055.1 Myxococcales bacterium | reverse complement strand
CTGCCATGGCAAGGATGGCAAGGCGGATACCTCGATGGGCAAAAAGCTCGCCATCAAGGACTTAACCGACCCGAAAGTGCAGTCCGCCGCGACCGATGCGCAGTGGGAGAAGATCATCCTCGAGGGCTACAAAGGCGCGGATGGAAAGATGCTCATGCCGGCGACCAAGGTTTCCGCGGACGAGGCGAAGGAGCTGGTCAAGGCCTGTCGCAGCCTCAAGAAGTAGCTACCCAGTCTCTCACCTATTCCAGCGTCGGGCCGCGTCTTGAGGGCGCGGCCCGATGTCGTTTTCGGTTTTCGCGGTTTCCATATTCGTGCGCCAGGACTACGATGCGGCCGCATCGACGATGGACCCGCAGGACCAACCCACAGAATCACGACTGAAGCCGGCGGCCGTCGTGTGCGCCGATGTGGAGCGGTATGCCTCGCTCGCCGATCAGCACGAATGGCTGCTGAAGTTCGACCATCTGATGGGCAGACTCGGGCAGGCGATTCGCGACGACCTGCGCGCCACCCTTGGCGACGAGGTGGCGAAGCGCTACGTCGTCAAGCCTGCCGGCGACGGCGTGTTGCTGGTCTATCCGGGCGACATCGGAAAGGCGCTGGGACACGCGTGGCGCATCCACAACCATTTCAATACCCGCGCCGGCCGCGAACGCCAGAAGCAGTACGGGCTTTGGCCGTTCCAGGCGCGCATCGCGGTCCATTACGGAGACGTCGAGCTGATAGAGAAGAGCCCATTCAACGATGCGCCGGACGCTTTCGGAAAGACCATCGTGACGTGCTCGCGGCTGGAACCGACCACCGTTCCCGGGATGGTTTGGGTGACCAAGGCAGCTGTCGACGCGGCCATGGCAAAGGGACTTGGTGACATCTACGGTTTCGAGCAGATCGGCATGGTCGAGCTGGCGAAACAGGCGGGCAGGGTGCTTGCGCACAATCTGGTGAAGACTGACGGCAAGAATCCGCAGTGGGGCAATCTGGCCGTCAAACGATACCCGAAGAGCATCCAAGGCGACGTCTACGTCTTGGTTCATCGTTCGCCCGAACGCCTGCCGACTGTACACCTGGCCTGGGGCGCTTCCCACTGCGTGGTTCACCGGTCCGAGCTAAACCCGGACTGTCGCGCCTTTCGCATCAAACACAAATTGTTGGGTTCGCCGACCGACCTGCCGCTGTTGGTCGTACACACAGATCCGCCGTGTCAGGTGGAATTCCCCGAGCTGAGTTTCTCGTCGGATGGGCGTGCGACCCTCAAGCAAATGTCCCCCGAGCCCCAGGACGGCGTCCAGGACATCGATACCGAGTCGGATCGCTGGTACCTTCTGCCAAGACGCGCGTGAGGGCTTGGAAACCCTTCGAGGGTTCCCATCACAAAAGGAGGCTCACAAGTTGACAGCGGCCCCGGAACATAGTCGGCTTGCCCTGGAAGGTGTGCATGGCCAACGATCCGGTAAGACAGCTCGTCGATAGACTTCGCGCCAAAGAAGGCGGACGGATTCCCACGTCAAGTCTCGCGCGTCTGCAGAAGACCGCGACCGCGGCGGCGCGGGTGGGTGTCGATGTCCTGGCCGGGAAGCTGCGACGCGGGGACGTGGGCCTCGGCCACCTTTCGCCCGAAGCGCTCAGCAGACTGGTCGAATCCTTCGGCGAGCTCAAGGGCGTGGCGATGAAGGTTGGGCAGATCCTGTCGTACGTCGATCCGTCGCTTGATCCCCAGGCACGACGGATGCTCTCGGTGTTGCAGGTGATGTCGCAGCCGACCGGTTTTCCGGAGGTCCTACAGACCATCCAGGACGATCTCGGACCGCGCGGCCGCAGCTTGATCGGCCACTTGGAAAGGCAGCCCGTGGCAAGTGCATCCGTCGGGCAGGTGCATCGCTCGGTCTTGGAGGACGGAACTCGCGTGGCGGTGAAAGTGCGGCATCCAGGCGTGGAAGAGGCGATTCGCGCCGACCTCAAGGCGGTCGCGATCGGGACCTTGTTTGCACGCCTGACCGCCCCCGGCATGAATCTGGACGAGGCGCTCGCCGAGGCGAAGGATCGATTCCTGGAAGAGTGCGACTACGCCCTCGAGGCGCGGCGGCAGATGCGTTTTCGCGAGCTTTTCGCCGATCATCCGTTCATCACGATTCCATCTGTTCATCCCGAGGTCTGCGGTCCGCGGGTGCTGACGTCAACCTGGCACGACGGGCTCGGCTTGGAGTCCTTCCTCTCCGCCGCGCCTTTTCAGGCCGAGCGCGTGCGCGCGTCGCGCGCGCTGTACGAGTTCTACGTCGGCAGCCTTTACCGTCACGGGGTGTTCAACGCCGACCCGCATCCTGGGAATTTGCTGTTTTCTGCCGATGGGCGGGTGACGATTTTGGACCACGGCTGCGTGCGCGCGTTCGATCGCGAGCTGGTCCGTGGGTTGTTGCGGCTGTCGCGCGCGGTTCAGAACGACGACACGCCCGGCACGCAAGCGGCGCTCTCCGCGATCGGGATGTTCAATCCGTCGCAGGACTTCGACCTGACGCGCTCGCTTCTGCGCGGGTTCTATGCGCCGTTGCTGGCGGCGGGGCGGCAGAAGGTCACCCCTGAGCACGCCATCTCGATCCGCCAGGTCGCGAAGATGAAGAAGTCCCTCTTGCGCATTCGGCTGCCGGGCAAACTGGCCTTCCTGTTCCGCATCCGCATCGGCCTTTGCGCCGTGCTGTCTCGCATCGGTGCGCGTCTCGACTGGCAAGAGCTGGAACAGGAATTGGCGGAGTCGGCGAGCGGCTGAACGACGGCGGGCGTGAAAATGCTCGGCCACGGCCACGTGGACGGCCACGACCACCCTTCGTTGGCCAGTCGGGCGAGTGATTCCATCTTGGGCTACCGGGACCTTGTGGCAGGGTCATGAGTCTGCCCAACGTGCGGTCAACGCCTCGCCGCTAAGTGGCGGGCGCGAAGCGACCGTCAGTCAGCAACGCCTGGTTCGACGGCGCGCTACAGATCATGCCGCCGATTTGAGGTTTTCGCGAATCATCCGCGGATGACGAGCCGCGATTCGCAAGAGGCCGATGGCCGGACCTTCTGGTTTTCTTCGGCCTTGTTCCCAGTTTCGGAGCGTATGCACACTGATGCCCATCGCTTGGGCGAACTGGGACTGGGAAAGACCGACGAACCGCCTCAGAGCGGCAACGTCGTCACCGGATTCGATCTGCCCGGCCACGAGACGCTTGCGCACGCGAGCCGGAATTGCGCGAGCCAGTTGTTCCTCGGTGAGTTCAGGAATGTCCGTCATTGCGCCCCTCCTTCGACGTGGCTCCGATAGTGCTCCGCCTCGCGCTTTGTCGCCCAACGAGCGCTGATGAGGCGAACCGTATCCTCCTCACGCTCCGTGTACACGACAAGAATGAGACCCTTCTTGATAGGTCCGATGGCGATGAACCGATCCTCTTCATCGGAGTGGGTATCATCGAAGATCTCCAAGTAGTCATCTCCACGGGAGAACAGGGCGCTCGCTTCGTCAAACGAGACGCCATGCTTCTTCCGATTCGTGCGGCTCTTGGATGCATCCGAGACGACCCTCACGGTCCAACTGTAGTTCACGGGCTTACTAAGTCAATGACTTAGACTAGGTCGTCCATCGAACGCCTTGCCGCTCAGCGGCGCCGCAACGGCATGGTTAGGCGGACAGCTGCCTCTGTGGCAACGCGGTGCGAATATAGTCGTTGAAGGACTCTGCAAGCAGCAGCCGGCGCGCCTGCCAGAACTCCTCGGACCTGGCAATCAGCCACAGATCCTTGTTGCGAGGGACGCACTGACTGTCGAGGACCTTCGCCTTGATGTCCTTCAGATAGACCTCTGGTCCCTTCAGCCCAATCGCTTTGTTCACGTCTTCGGCGATGAACGCGATGTTCGCAACTGTATCTGCACCAGCACGATCCTCCTCGGGAAACTGCGCCCGAGGCAGAACATGATGTCGGTCTACGTTGCCTTGCAAAAGGATCTTGCCACCGGTGAAGAAATCAAGAATCCCGCGGTTCATGCAAGCGATGTAAAGGGCGAGAAGACCGCTCCGGTCGGCGAGAGAGCCAAAGAAGTCGTTAGTGTCTGCGAGCAACGAGGATCGCCCCTGACGCAAATTTGTGAGTAGCGCTCCAATGGGATCTGGTGATCGACACGCTCGCAGATCCTGATCGAGCGCGGTCTCGGAGGCCCCACTGTATCGGTGAACGAGCGCCGCAAGAGCGAGCCACGCCGCCATCGCCTTCGAGTCGCGTTCGCGAACCGGAACCGTCGCGCAGAGAGCAATCATTGGAACCAGCAACGCGCCAGACCAGAGAATCGTCATGTTCACAAGGCCCAACTCGCTGCGGACCAGACCCATTGCCTGCTCGGTAGCGCGCTTGGTTTTTGCCCAGGCGGCAAGGACGTGAGCCTTCTCCAGTTCATGGAGTGGAGTGCGCTTCCTGCCATCCGGATGAGCAACAAAGGCACAGGCTCGGAACAGATGCATCACGTTGAGCCGTGTGAAGCCTTGGCGACGCAGGGTATCGAGGAAGGGAGCGACCTCGTCCGCGATGAACCCAGAATGGCGTGCAGCGACGTGGGCACTCTCGATGTCCTCCTTCTTGAGTCGCACCCCGAGGGTATTGATTCTGGAAAATGCCTTTACGGCGTCGTCGAAGCTGTGGTCCGCCATCCGGACAAGAGGGACCTCATAGTCAAGAATTCGGCGAACTCGCTCGTACCGGGATTCGGTCTTGTCGGAGCTACTCTCCCCGTCGAGGTTTCGCCGAAGGCGGCGAAACGTCTCTGCGTCCCACAGGTCGGCGATTCGGACCCAGTTGCGGTCATTCCTTGTGGCTGCGTTCGCAAGGCGAAATTCGTCGGCCACGGGATGGAAGACCACATCGATTTCGTCGCCGTCCATTATCCGGGACAGCGTGATCAGGCGCTGCTGCCCATCAATCAGCCAGCTCATCGGTCCGTTGCGCTGCGGACGCGGGTCTGCGCGACGCGCTCGACTCGCCTCTGTGCTGTGCCCGAGAAGCAAGGAGGAAATTGGGAATCCTCGATAGAGCGAGTCGATAAGCTGAGGGGCCTTGCTTCGGCGCCACACGTACTCACGCTGAAACTCGGGGATGACGATGCGGCCTGCCCTGTAGTCCTCGATGAGTTGCTTGACCGTGATCGTGTTGTGCTCAAGTCGTGATTCAATCATCAGCAATCTCCTGGGGTCGAGGTAGGAATGTTTCGTCCAACTCTGCTTCCAGCTACAGGATCTCGCCTCGTGGTTTTTTTCGCAAGCTTTGGTGGACGGCGGGTCTTCGTCCTTCCAAGCACGCCCGCCACTGGGCATCACAAGCAATATAGGGGTGTTGCCAGTTGTGAACCGGTCGCTTCAATGGATCGATCCAAGCTGCTGCCTAACTAAAGACGCCAAGGGCAGCCACGATCCCAATCTCGCGACAAGCGAATCGGAAGCGTGAAAGGTCCCAGAAAGAGGCCCCTTTCCAAAGCAAGGGCTAGCATCGGGTTGGAGCGATGGATGGTGGTCGTAGTCGTCTCCGTGGCCGTGGTCGTGGCCGTGGCCGTGGCCGGCGTTATTCCCTTGGTTGCGGCCGTGAGTCTGCTCTGTGCCCTCAACCGCAGACCGCCGTGAAGATGCATGACCGCATGAGCTTTGCTTTGCGGCCGTGAGGCTCCTCCGTGCCCTCTCCGGCGAAAGTTCCGGGCGCCACGGACGAGATTGCCTCATACTGCCGGCCGCATGGCGATTCTGGCCACGGTTCGCGATCTTGGAAAATCGTTTTCGGCACGCCCTTTGTTCGAGGGCGTTTGCTTCACCTTGTCCGAGGGCGAACGGGTTGGCTTGATCGGGCCGAACGGTGCGGGCAAGACGACGTTGTTGCGCATCTTGGCTGGGGTCGATTCCGCGGATCAGGGCGAGGTGGCCCAGCGCCGGGGGCTGCGCGTCGGCTACGTGGCCCAGGTGCCGGTGTTTCGGCCCGGTCAAACCGTGCGCGAGGCGGTGCTGGCCGGGGCGGCAGGCACGCACGAGGGTGAGCATGCGTGGGAGCTGGACGCGCGCGCCCAGGAATTGTTTTCGCGCTTGGATCTGTCGGGGCCGCAGGCTGGCGTCGACACCCCAGTCGAGCGGCTCTCGGGAGGCTGGCAGAAACGCGTGGCCCTGGCGCGCGAGCTGGTGCGCGAGCCGGAGTTGCTCTTGCTCGACGAGCCGACCAACCACCTGGACGTGGAAAGCATCTTGTGGCTGGAAAAGATGCTCGCGCAAGCGAGGTTCGCGACGGTCACGGTCACGCACGACCGGCTGTTTCTTCAGCGCGTGTCGACCCGCATCTTGGAGCTGGACCGTCGCAATCAAGGTGGGCTTCTGTCCATCGACGGCGACTACGCCACCTTC
>PMLH01000461.1 GCA_003159055.1 Myxococcales bacterium | reverse complement strand
CCGGCAGACGGCAGAAGGTTGGTCTACTGCTGGCCATCATCGGGGCGGCGTGGTGTTTTACCCTCAAGTTCGTCGTCATGCCTCGCGTCGGCGGCGGCGAAAGCTTCACCGACATCTACAAGGACCTTCTCCCGCCCGGCGCCAAGAGCTTTGGCAGCGTGGTCATGACCGTGCTCGGCAATCCCGGGTTCACCATGTGGACCATGGCGGAAATGTCGAAGCTCATCTACTTGTTGCAGATTCTGATACCGCTGGCCTTCATTCCATTCCGTCGGCCGATTTGGCTGGTTCTGTGCATTCCCGGCTTCTTCTTCACCATTCTTTCGACCCAGTACGGGCCGCTTATCAGCATCAACTTCCAGTACAGTGCGCACTGGATCGCGTTCTTCTTCCCTGGCGTTGCGCTCGGCCTTGAATGGATGGGCAAGCGCGACCTAATGTCCGGCGTGCCGGGCCTGGCGACCTTGCGTCGACGGGCGGCCTTGGTGGCGATGGTCTCGATGGCGCTTCCGCTGAGCTACCAATACGGGGCGGTTTTCCAGAAGACCAATTCCTGGGGTGGCCCGATCAAGTACGTCTTCGGCGTCGACAGCGACGGACGCCGCCGGCACGATGCCGCCCTTCGACTGGTGACGCATCTGCCGCCGCGGGCGACAGTGTCCGCTTCAGGCTTCACCACCCCCTACATTTCCAATCGACCCGACGCCTACAACATAACTCTCGGGATCTTCGACGCCGAGTACCTCTTCTTTCCGAGCGAAGCCAGCGACTTCATCGTCGACGAGCGCGCCACCGTCACGCGTCTTCTGAACAGCCGCGAATACGGCGTGGTCGCCGTCGAGCCGCCCTTCGCGCTGGCCAAGCGCGGCCACCCGGCCGACCTCAACGCCGGGCTGATCGCACGCTGGTGAGTGAGGGCCGGCGGTGAGGCCGTCAGAGAGGCAAGAGGAAGCTATTGTCTCTGGTCCGAGCTACCGAGGAGACGCAAAGAGACGGATTCCGCCTCAGTTGGCGAATGCGCGAATATTTCGTCAAGAAACTGCTCAATTGACTTCCATGTGATGGAGCGCCTGGCCTCGCGAAGGGATTTTCGAAGTCGATCCTCGGTGATCTTGACCCTTAACGTCAGGACCGACGCGTCAGGGGGTCCCGCCCAGTGGCTCCACGCCATCGCCCGCAGCTCCGCCCAGGAATGTGCTGACCCCAATGACCTGCCTGGGGGAAGAGAGGTTCAAAGGCGCTCGATCTGGGCTTGATGGCCCGAGGTCGCTGCCAGTTTTACGTCGAGAGTAAGAAGCGGGGCGCGCAGGCCCTCGGCAAGGGCGACGTACATTGCGTCGTATGCCGAGAGGTTCGCGCGCAAGTTCCAGGCACGCGGCAGGAGGGGACCGTGGTCGTGGAGGCGTAGACCGAGGGACGCCAGATCTCGCAGCGCCTGCCGCCCGCGAAGGTCGCTCAGTTGCCGCGACAGATTCAGCCGTCGCAGCACGCTGCCAACCTCTACCTCGACGAGCCCTGGCGCATGCCACGATCTTCCCGAGTGCAAGAGTCTCGCATGGAGGACAGCCGCGCGTTCGCCGCCAAGCAAGATCTCCACCACAACCGATGCGTCGAGGACGATCAGGCGCGATCTCTTTCTTCCCGCAGGGCGCGTACGATTGCGGAACGCGTTGTGGCGGGACGCAGCTTTGCAAGCCGGGCAAGAATCTCGGCCGGGGCCGGCCGCTTGCTCGACTCCTGCAACTCGGACAGCAAGTAGTCCGAGAGGGACATTCGCGACTGCCGAGCAAGGTTGGTCAATCGTCGGTGCATGCCGTCGGGCACGTGGCGCACTTGGATCATCTTGGCCATAACCTCAGGATACTTGCATGTAGGCCACATGCAAGAGGATCGAGAGCCATCTTCCGATTGCAGCTTCCTGAGGTTTGAGAGAAGGAGTAGAAGGCGGCCTCGGGCCATGTCAACGCGATGGGCAATGGCCAATCATAGAGGAGAAAAGGCCGCCGGGGAATCGACGATCGCATGCCGACCGCCGAAGCCACGTTGTTTTCGTCTGGCACCCTCATCTTCGTCTGGTCGCAAGTGACCGGCGCCAAGGATAGGGGGTCGAGCACGTATGGAAGAGGGACGGGAAGGAGTTCCGCCGGGCCAGGTTCTCAATCGGTTCGGGATGCAACCACTGGCGGACAAAGACAGCCCGGCAGCCACCGCGCGTCCACCCGCCCGAATAGTTTGTGGGCCGCACCAAGTCGGCATCAGCGCACCCGCGCCGGAAGTAGGATTCGAGGCTGCAATGCCAACTCGTGCGGCTCACCTTGTCGAGGCGCTTACAATACTCACTTCTGCAGGTTGTAGACCTCGAAGACAGTTTCCTCCGGCGGTGTTGCAAACCCGCCCTTAATACCCTGTTGCATCCGTGGCATCAGCGTGCCATCGCGGAATTTCTCCCAACTCTCCTTCGATTCGTGAACCGCGGTGATTGTCCAGCCGCCGGCTGACGGGCCAGCTGCGTGGAAGATCTGACCTTTCGGCAGAGCGCCTTTGCTCGGGTGCACGGCACCAATCGAGGCTTCGTACTGATCCTTGGTTCCACCCGGGAAATGATGAACAACTGCGTATGGCATGTTGGTTCTCCTTTGAGGTCTTGATGAGCCGCACATCGCGGCCCTGAAAAAACTAGCCGACAATCATTTGAGTTCAATGGTGGCTTGCGGATGATCTGTTGACGAAATAGAGAATCCTATTGCCAGGTGAGGAATCGAACCAGAGATCAAATCTCACTATATTCACGGCATTCATACCCATGCTGTGCAGGAGACCCACCATGCCCACCGTCATTGGCTATCACAAAGTGAAAGATACCAAGCACTGGCTTGCCTCGCCCATGCGCAAGAAATTCTTTGGCCCCCTCGGCGTTACCGGCATCCGGGAGTTCGTCGACCCGCAGGATCCGACTCGCGTCGCAGTACTCATGGAGGTTGCCAATATGGATGCTCTCAAGGCCGCGATGAAAACGCCAGCGGCCGCTGAGGCGATGGCGCACGACGGAGTGTTGCCCGAAACCTTGGTGATGCTCCTCGAGCCGTAGCCCCGTGCTGTCCCGAAAAGCGTCGTCAGAGCTCAAGCAGGCGGTGCGGAGCTCCCAGGTGGAGCTACTTTTGGCGCAGCAGCGATAGGAAGGCGTCGCCGTACGCCGCCAGCTTGCGCGGCCCGACGCCGGGAATGGCCAGGAGCTCGTCGACGGTTTTCGGCACGCGCTCGGCCATCGCGATAAGCGAGGCATCGCTGAACACGATGTAGGCGGGCATCTTGCGGGCGTCGGCAATCTGGCGGCGCAACGCTTTGAGCTCAAGAAACAGCTCTTCCTCGTGGCTCGGCGGAGTCCGCTCCGGCACGGGCGGGGCGAGCGGTGTTCGTGATTTCGACTTCTTGCCTGGTTTGGGCAGGGGCCGGCTTTGCTCTACGATGTCCCAGCCCGCGCATCGGGAACAGGAGCCCTTGCAGGCGTCCATGGCTTCGCCGAAATACGCCGCCAGGGCTTGATGTCGACAGCTCGAATCCTCGGCCATGCGGAACATCGCCCGCACCCGGTCGCGGTGGCGCGCGATCTGCTCGCGCGGCCATTCGTCGTTCGATTCGAACAGGCGGTCGTAACCGAGCACGTCCGCCCAGGAATAGAACAGCACGCAGTCGCTGGTGACGCCGTCGCGGCCGGCACGACCGATTTCCTGATAGTACCCTTCGATCGACCGCGGCATGTCGCGATGGATCACGTAGCGAACGTTCGACTTGTCGATGCCCATGCCGAACGCCACGGTGGCTACGACCACGTCGACGTCGTCGCAGCGAAAACCGTCCTGCACGCGCGTGCGATGGTCGGCGTCCATGCCCGCGTGGTAGGCGCGCGCGGAAGCACCATGCTCGCGCAAGTAGTCGGCGGTCTGTTCGGTCGATTTTCGAGACAGACAGTAAATGATTCCACTCTGCCCTGGCCGCGCCCGCACCAGGCGCAAGATGCGCTCGCGCACGCTTGGGCCGTCGTCGCCTTTGCGGTAGGCATGCAAGTGAAGGTTGGGGCGAAAGAAGCTGCCCCGGTAGCGGGCCGGCGCTCGCATGGCGAGCTGCTCGACGATGTCATGCGTGACTTCTTCGGTGGCGGTCGCGGTCAAGGCCAGCACCGGCGGATCGCCGAAACGCGATTTCAGCCCCTGCAAGTTGCGGTATGCGGGACGAAAATCGTGGCCCCACTGGCTGATACAATGGGCCTCGTCGACGGCGACCAAGCGAGGCTTGATGCGTCCGAGGAGCGGCCCGAGTGACGCCTCGATACCCTCGGGCGCAGCGTAGACCAGCTCGAAATCTCCGCGCAGAACCCGCTGTACGCGCTCGCGTTTCTCGTCCGGCGCGAGACTGGAATTGAGGAAGGTTGCACGCAGTCCGGCGTCATTGACGGCGTCGACCTGGTCCTTCATCAAGGCGATGAGCGGCGAGATCACCAGGGTCGTGCCGCCGAGAATGCGCGCCGGAATCTGGAAGGTGAGAGACTTGCCTGCACCGGTCGGCATGACGCCGACGCAGTCGCGCCCGGCCAGGATGGTGGCGATGATATCTTCTTGCCCAGGCCGAAATGCCCGATAGCCGAACACTTCTCTGAGCACCGCCCGGGCCTTGCCGAGGTGATCGTCCCGGTCGCTTTGCTTGCGCAGAGCGAGGGCGAGGTCGCGCAGAACCGCGACCGCGTCGGGCGAGAACAACCCGGGGTACCGGCGCCACGCTGCCCGCAGCTCGGCCAGTCTCTCTTCGCTTTCCTGGCGGCGGGGCGCACCCGCGGCGACCAGGCTACGCAATCCAGCGACGGCTTCGCGAATCGATGTGGCGGTGAGGGCGACCGTTTCCGACTGGCCGGGCGTTTCGATGGATGCTTCAGTCACTCTGCTTTGGGATTGAGGTATCGGTCGGGTTCCTGGGCCTGGGTGTGCTGGAGCTGAGCCTTTTCGAGGCCGCGCACGATCTGCTGGGCGGGCCCCGGGCTCGTGGTCATGAATGGACAATTGTCCGCCATGCGCATGTCGAGCTTTCGCTTCTCGATGGTGTCGCCCTTTTCNNTCATAGCGTTCGTGGATGAGGCCATCGCGGCCGGTCTTGAAACTAATCCGCTGCCCGTGCGCTTCGAAGGTCTGATTGCCCGGCACGGGCGTCTCCCACGGCGAGCCGCTGGGCAGTGGTCCGAAGGTCATGAAGCGCGGGCTGACCTG
>PMLH01000590.1 GCA_003159055.1 Myxococcales bacterium | reverse complement strand
CGCCTTCTCGACGTCGATGACCGACACCTCCTGCGGCGTCGTGACCATGACGGCGCCGGTCACCGGAACCAATTGGGCCAGTGAAAGCTGCGTGTCGCCGGTTCCCGGTGGCAAGTCGATGACCAGGTAGTCGAGCTCGCCCCAGTCCACGTCCTCCACGAATTGCGTCAGCAGCTTGTGGATCATCGGTCCGCGCCACATCACTGCGGCACCGCGCTCGACGAAGAAGCCGACGGAGAGCACCTTGATGCCGTGGTGAACCGCGGGCGCCATCGAGGTTTCGCTGGCCAGCAGCGCGGGGACTTCCGGCTCGCCCATCATTTGCGGGATCGACGGGCCGAACACGTCGGCGTCGAGAATGCCGACGCGCGCACCTTCCAAGGAAAGCGCAGCCGCCAAGTTGGTCGCCACGGTCGACTTGCCGACACCGCCCTTGCCTGCCGCGATCGCAATCAGGTTTTTCACCTTGGGCAATCGCTCGGGCACCGGGCCGAGCTTGCGTGCCACCTCGGCGGTGAAAAGCACCTCGACCTCTTTCACGCCGGCGACGGCTTTTGCGGCGGCTTCCACCGCCGCGCGAATCGTCTCACGCGACGGACACAGTGGCGTGGTCAAGCGGACGGTCAGCGTTGCCTTGCCGCCTTCGATCGAAACCTCGCGCAGCATCTCGGTCGACACCAGGTCGCGACCGAGCGCAGGATCCTTCACCCGAGAGACTGCCCTGCGAAGCTCATCGACGGTAGACATAGCCATATCCTCTTGTAGGTTTTGCCCCGCTTCGGGCGTTAGTGCTTGGTCCCGGCCTTGAGAATTGCGGGCAAGCCTGCTTCTGCATCGCCGTGATGCCCCATCTTGCGACGCTTGACCGCAAGGTAGCCGGCGTTGTGCTGATTCTCGCCTACCCAATGCGCGACCCGCGAGGCGACAACCACGCCGGCTTCTTCCAAGCCTTTCACCTTGAGCGGGTTGTTGGTTAGCAAGCGGACCGACTGCACGCCAAGGTCGCGCAGAATCGCGCCCGCGATGTCGTAGTTGCGCGCATCGGCCTCGAAACCAAGTGCGAGATTCGCTTCCACGGTATCCGCGCCGCGGTTCTGCAAGTCGTAGGCGCGCACCTTGTTGCCAAGCCCAATGCCGCGACCCTCCTGGCGCAGGTAGACCACCACGCCCGCGCCTTCCGCGGCGATGCGATCCATCGCGGTGTGGAACTGCTCGCGGCAATCGCACTTGAGCGAGCCCATGACTTCGGACGTCCAGCACTCCGAATGCACGCGGCACAGCACGTTCGACTTGCGGCCGATATCGCCTCTGACCACCGCCATGTGCTCGCGAGCACCCGCCGAGCTGTCGGATTCGTCAACGATTTCGCGGTACACGATCAGCCGAAACGGGCCGTGAACCGTGGGAAGGTCTGCCTCGGAATAGCGCACAAGTTGCATCAATTGACTGACTTCTTTGGCTAAACGTACGGGCCGGCTCCCGGCTTGTCAACGCGTTCACGACGCGGCGACAGTTGCGGAAAGGCCGCCGTGCTTGCCTGCTTTCTCGTCGGATGTCATTCTGTAACTTCCATGCCGACCCGTCCGATCCTTCGCTTTCCAGACCCGCGCTTGCGCAAGGTCTCCGAGCCTGTCGTGAACTTCGACGACAGCCTGCGCAGCTTGGTGAATGACATGAAGGACACCATGTACCTGGCCGAAGGCGCGGGGTTGGCTGCGATTCAGGTCGGCGAACCCTTGCGGCTGTTCATCATCGATCCTGAAGTGGCCGGCCGCACGTCCGAGGATCCGCCCGTCGTGTTTGCCAACCCCGAGCTCATCGAGATTTCGGAAGAGGAGCAAACCGGCGACGAGGGCTGCCTGTCGTTCCCCGGCATTTTCGTTCCGGTCAAGCGCGGCATGCGCGCCAAGATTCGCGCCCAAGACCTCGAAGGGAAGACCTTCGAGTTGGAGGGCCAGGCCCTGCTCGCGCGGGCCTTGCAGCACGAAACCGATCACCTGACGGGGCGGCTGCTCATCGACATGGTCGGGCCGGTCAAGCGGCAGATCATCAGGCGGAAGATGCGCAAGGAAAACGAAGCGGAAGCGACCTAGCCTCCGATTCTCTCCGCCCATGTCCACGCTGGTCCTGTCCAGGATCGCCTTCGAGGGCCGCCACGGCGCGACCGAGGCGGAGCGCCGCAGCCTACGCAGCTTCGAGGTCGACATCGAAATCGAGGCGCCGCTCGACAAGGCGCGCGCAAGCGACAAGCTCGACGACACTCTTGACTACCGCGAGGTCGCGCAAATCATCGTCGAGCTCGGCACGTCGGAGACGCACCACCTGCTCGAATCGCTGGCCGGGCGGATGCTCGACGGTCTGGCGGCCAGGTTCCCGCGCGCGAGCTTTCGCCTTGAATTGCGCAAGCTCAATCCCCCTGCATGTCCCGGCCATCCCGCCTACGCGGCGGTGCGCATGAGCCGCGTGGCGAGCGCGAACGATCGCTAGCAGTGCGGCGGCGGTCCGGCCTTCTTGCCTCTGCGGAGGCCGGAACCGGTGCCGGATCCGTAGCCGGTTCCGGCCAGCGGCCGCCGGCCACCGGCTTCCGCCCCGCCCAACCTCGCCGCCGAGTCCGCTATAAGCCTTCGAGAGGCGGTTCAGTAGTGCGGCGGGGGTTCGTTTTGCGGGCCGCCCTCCACGCCAGTGGCTGTGGCGCGCAGGCTCGCGATCTCGCGGACCAGGCGATCGATCACCTTCTGCTGCTCAAAGATCAGTTGGCTCATCTCGTCCACCTGACGTTCCAGGTGGGTGTAGCGAAATTCCAGCGTGGTAAGGCGGTCTTCCATGGACAAAGCCGATCTACTCGTCGCTGCCGACACGGCCGCGCGTCGATTTCACCGCCGCCCGTGCATGCTTGTCGGCCAGCATGCGGTTCTTCGAACGCCGGGAACGACGGCGCTTTTGCCTGCGGATACGTTCGAATTCTTGCTGTTGTTTGCTCTGCGCGCCGAGTTTCGCCGTTTCGATCTTGTCGGCCAGCTGCTTGCGGGCCAGGTAGCGATTCAGCCCCTGCGACCTTTCTTGCTGGCACTTGATGCGGATACCGCTCGGCCCATGAAACAACACCACGCAGGTGGCGACCTTGTTGACGTTCTGGCCGCCCTTCCCTTGCGACGTGACGAAGCTTTCTTCCAGATCGTCCTCGCGAATTCCGAGTGCGAGCATCCGGTCGCGCAACGCCGCGATCCTTTCCCCCGACACAGGAAATGGCACGCCGCCGCTCACGGCAGATCCCCGCCCTCGCCTCCGTCGTCGCTTGAATCGTCGCCCTCGCCTCCGTCGTCGCTGGCGTTGACGTCGTCCCAGAAGCGATCCCATGCCTCGCTGGTCGAGGTCAGTGCGATCGCCATTGCCGGCGAGAGGTTTCCCTCGACGCTGCCCTCCAGGTCGGCGAAGCAGCGGACCACCACGCCCACGGCAAAGACCGACTCACCTTGCGTGCCGAGCACGCGAATCCGGAGCAGCGTGCCCACCCGGCGAGTTTCGCTGCTGAGCACGAACAGCCCGCCCCGACTGACGTCCACGCTGCGGCCGAGGAAGTTTCCCTGCGTGTCGGAAAGATTTACGCGGACGTGGATAGGATTGCGGCGGGACGTTCGTCTCTCGCGTGGTGACTTCGGGATTGGATTGGGGCTCATCCTCACTGCCTCGCCACACCCTGGAACCTGCGCGTCAGTCGGATTGCCGCGCGCCTTCGGCGGCAGGCGGCTTGTGGTCCGCCCGGCGTTCCATGAATTCTTCGAGGAATTTCTTCGCGGGTGCCTCCCACGCATCGCCGTAGGTCTGCACATAACCCAGGGCTTCCTCTTTGCTGCCGGGCGCGGCGCCGCCAAGATTGGCCGGGCGCTTCGGGATCTTCGCCAGCAGGGCCTTGCCGAAGTTCGGGTTGGCGCCGAGCGCGGTCTCCAGCGCGGCTTCGGCGGCCTTGCTGTCGCCAGCCAGGAAATGCGCGAGCGCCAAGCTCATCGGTCCGCGACCCGTCCCGGTCTCTGCCTTGGCCGCGACTTCCAGCACGGGAACCGCCTCGGGTGCTCGCGCCAACTTGATGAGGGCGATGCCGGCAATCAGACGGGCCTCGGTTCCCACCGCGCCTTCGTCTACCGCGTAGACCCGCTCCAGCTCGGCCAGCGCGTCCTCGTATTTCTTGTCATCGAAGGCCAGGCACCCAAGCGCGTGGCACGAGCGTACGTAGGCCTGTGCTTCTTTGCGCGTGAAGGCATCCTTGGCGCCGGACGCGCGCAGGTCAGCGGCGATCTTCTCCGACACCCTTTGCACCTCGCGGAACTCGTTCCGCGCCCCGTCGTTGTCGCCCGATTGCAGACGCGCGAGGCCAATGCCCGCCAGGGCGTCCGCCCACTCGGGGTGCAACCCGAGCGCCGCACGGAATTCCTTCTCGGCCGCACCAGGCCTTCGCTGCTCGAACAAGCGCCAGCCGTTGGCCAGCATCACGTCCGGATCCGGCACCACCGGTGGCGGGACCACAGCGCCCTCGTCGGTAGCCAGGTGGCACTTCTTGTATTTCTTGCCCGACCCACATGGGCAGGGATCGTTGCGTCCCGTGCCGGCCAAGCGGGCGTGTGCCTCGGCTTGGGCCTTTTCGGCGTCGGTCTGGGCGGATTTGGTTTCTTCTTCGTTCTTCGCACTCACAGCGCCGTAGTGTATCGGCTCTGCGAAAGACAGTCGACGAAGAATCGCTTGCGTGGCCAGGCAGGGCCGAAGTGGCGCAGATTTCTGGGAATTATTGCTTGCCCGCTTGGGTCTCGTACTTAGACGGGCACTTGGTTTCGATCCGGTCGGACTTCAGCAATCCGTCGTTGCCCAAAACTCCGGCCGCGATGACCTCGGCACCCGGCTTGAAAAGATCGGGCGGGATTCCGTGAAAGTCGACCGTCATGGTCGCGCGCTCGCGCGGGGCCTTGCTTTCCATGACGAAATGATAGTCCAGGGTACCGGCTTGGTGGACAAGCGATCCGTCGACCACGTTGCCGTGCACGCGCAGCCGTTTGCCGGCGAGGCGCGCTTGCGCCGACAGCGCTTCGTCGACGTGCTTGTAGTACTCCGCGCCTTCACCGAGTGAGGCCCACAGAAGCCCCGAGATGGCGCTCCCCGAAACCACGACGGTGATGAGGATCTTCCACGCCGTCCGGCGGCTGACCCCGGCCTTCGGCGCGCGTTCCGCAATGGCGCTCATGCTGAAAAGATAACCGGCGGCGGCCGAGGTGCAAATCGCTTTGATGTTGTTGCCCGACGGACGAGCCTCTAGAGCACCGAACGGTTTGACTCCCGTCGTGAAATCGCGCATTTGCGTCGCGTCCCTNNTCAAACCGTTCGGTGCTCTAGCGGGATGCCTGCCCGATCCGTTCCAGCTGGCGAAAGTACCGGTAGAACATGGCGATGCCGCCCTTGGCCTGCGACCAGGCGAAGCTTTCGTTGATGGCGTGGTAGCCGTCCTCGGGCAGCGAAAGTCCCAGCAAAACCACCTCTTTGCGCAGCTCCTTGGCCATCGTGACTACCGCGCCGATGGAGCCACCCTCGCGTGTGAGCGCCGGTTTTCTGCCGAAGGTTTCCACCGCGGCTTGAGCGGCGGCTTGCAAAAAAGGACCTCCGGTGTCCGCAAGGTATGGCTCCAGTGCGGCATCGAAAATGACTTGCGCGTCGGGGCATTTCTTGGCAATGAAGCGCCGGATCAAGCGGAACACGTCGCGCGGGCGCTGGTCCGGCACCAACCGGCACGATAGCTTGGCTTCGGCCTGGTGGGGCACGATGGTCTTGACGCCGGGACCGCTGTAGCCGCCGACGATACCGTGCACTTCGAAGGTGGGCTGGGTCATGACGGCCTCACGCAGGCGGGCGTCGTCCCGGGACCTTAGCGAAGCCAGACCGTGCGCCTTCTTGAATTTTGCTCGGGTCATCCCCGAACGGGCCAACTCGCGCCGTTCGGACGCGCTTGTGGGTCGGACGTTGGCGTAGAAGCCCGGAATTCGGACCTTGCCAGTCCTCGCGTCGTAGCACTCCGCGATCAGCGCCGCCAGCTCGCCAATCGGATTGCGAGCCGCCCCGCCGGTGGTTCCGGAATGGACGGCCTTGTCGCCGGTCTGAAGTCGCACCAGGAACGCGAGCAGGCCACGCAAGCCGTACGGAATCGCCGGCTGTCCGGCCGCCGGCCAAATCGTGTCCGACACCAGGATGGAATCCGTGCGCAGGCCGCGCGATTTGACCAAATCGACAAGCGCGCCCGCAAAACTCGGGCTGCCCACCTCTTCCTCGCATTCCCACAGGAACTGGAAATTTAGCCTGGCGCCCGCGGCCCACGCCAGCCGGGCTGCCAGCAGCGCGACCAGCGCCGGGCCTTTGTCGTCGGTGGCGCCGCGGCCGTAGAAGCGGTCCCCGACCGGCGTGAGCTGAAACGGAGAGGTTCTCCATCCCTCCCCGTCTGCCGGTTGTACGTCGAGGTGATTGTAGATGGTCACGGTCGGAAGCTTGGGATCGCGAATCAGCTTGGCGAGAACGAGGGGAAACCCCTTGGTCTGCACCAGCTCGGCCTCGGCGCCCGCTTCGCGCAGGTAATCGCAGGCAAGAGCCGCGCATCGACGAACGTCGTCACGGCGCTCTGGCTGCATGCTCACCGATGGAATGCCGACCAAGGCGCCCAGCTTGTGCGCAAATTCTTCGCGCAGATTGTTGACGTCCGAGTCGAGGCGACGTGTGTCGACGGTGCCGTGGTGTGCGTTTTTCACGCGCAGATACTAGCACCCACCCATCAAGCGTGGCGGAACGCCAGCAGCCACGCGCCTGTCAGGACGGCCACCGTCGCCAACAGCGCGATGCCTTGCCCCCAAAGGCGCACCGGGCGCTTGACCAACAAGCCCGACAGCACGCCAGTCGCGATCCCGAATCCGAGCCCAGTCGCGTGGCCTGCAATATCCGTGTGTCCGCCCACTTTCTGTGTGGCCGGACCGATCACGTCGACCACTCTGGTCGCTTCTGGTCCGAGATCCGACCCCAGCCCCAGCATGGCCAGGAGCCCAAGCGCACCCGCGATTCCGAGCAAGGCCCTGCGCATGCGCCCCACCGCAGGCATGCGAAATCTCCGCACGAACTGCAGTCCTCCGAGCACGCCGAGTGCCGCGAAAGTCGAGGTCGACGCACCGACAACGTTGTGCGAAGAACCGTAGATGTAGGCAGTGATCAGATTGCCGGCGGCCCCGCAAAACAGCGTGGCAGCGAGCGCCAGCCCGCCGCCCAGCCACCGTCCCAGGGCGGTCACGAAGACCAGGGTGGCGACCACGTTTCCCGCCACGTGCATGGCATCTGCGTGCAAGGTCAAGGCGGTGACGGCGCGCCACAGCTCATGATTGCGCACGATTGCATCGGCGATGCCGCTGCCGCGGCGAAACCAGCCGAACGCGTCGGAGCCCACACGCGGACCCGTCACCACGAAGAACGCAATCAGGGTGATACTCATCGCGACGCCGACGAACGATGGACCGTGGTCGGGCGGCGCCAGCTCGGGCGCGAGCGGCGCTTCGGCGGCTTCCTTGTCTTGTGCATCAAGCGCGGCGATCGCTGGCGCCACCATTTGCGGCGGCACCATCACGGCAAACCCGACCTCGGTCGGCACCACGCGATGGGGAATCGCCATCGCTTCCAGAACCAAGTTCCAGCTCTCCGCCTGTGCGCGATCTGGAGAGGCGCGCACCACGGCTTCGCTGGGTACCTCCGCGGCCACGAACCTATGATAGCAGCGCGATACCTAGCGCGCCCAAAGCGCCGTCGATTTCTCCGCGGCGGCGAGATCTTGCTCGGTGTCGATCTCT
>PMLH01000029.1:2999-6083 GCA_003159055.1 Myxococcales bacterium | reverse complement strand
ACCGCGAGCGACAACGGATTGCCCGTGCGCCGGTCAATCACGTGGTTGAGGAAGCTGTTTTGCGGATCGTAGAAATCCGCGACGTTGCCTCGGAAACCGAGCTCGCCGTAGAGCAACCGCAAGATCGGAACAATACGGTCGGCGGCGGCCTGGCCAGGATTTGCGGATGCCTTCAGCTTGATCCGCGCGAGCTCCCCCATCACGTTGAGCTTTTTCAGGTAGCCCTGAATATCCAGACCGGGATGCTCCGGCTCTGCCAGTAGCAGGGCCAGATGCTCCACCTCCAATTTGTCGTCTGTCTTTGCCAACAGGTGGGCAAAGAGCAGGAGATCCGCTGGTCCGTTCATGGATTCATGGAAGATAGCAGAGCCAAGAGAAGAGGCACTTGCTTTCTTGATTGCGCCATCGCGACAAGATTGCACCTTTCTCGGGACGCAGAAGTCGGCCTTCTACGTCGATCCGGCAATTCGCACTTCCAACTCCGCGATCCTCGCCTCAAGCTCGGGCACGCGAGCCGCCGCCATGGTCGCAGCTTGATACTGCGTCTCCAGGTCGAAGAGTCGCTCGTACACTTCTTCTGGGTCGGGCGCATCAGCGCGCAGCTCGGCCACTCGCTGATCCCGATCCTGGTAGGCCTTCAGCTCGGCCTCAAGCTCGGTCACTCGACCGTCGTTGTGAAGAGCCACAGCGGCCTCTGCGACGGCCCTTTCTGCCTCGGCCACGCGCGCGCGCAGCTGCTCGGCCTCGGCTTGGCATGTCCTGGAGCGCTCGCGCAAATCGTCCAACTCCGCCCGGTCTTTGCCCTGCGACTCGCTCTGCTGTGCCGATGCGTGCTCCGCCCGCAGCATGAAGCCTTCCAGCTCGGCCAAGCGCGAGCGACGCACGCGTTCGGCATCCTCGACCTCGGTGAGCATTTTCTGAAGCTGCGCGGCCTCGGCCACCTTCTCGGCCAAGC
Organism: Myxococcales bacterium; assembly: GCA_003159055.1. The sequence goes on along the minus strand of PMLH01000029.1, from coordinate 5,128 downwards.
GTTTTTCACATCCGCGCAACTCATCCTCAAGCTCGGTCACCAGGCTGGCCTGTTCGTTGGCAGCGTCGCGCAGACGGTTCACCTCGTCAAGGTGAGCGGCCGCAGCCCGACGGAATTCTTCGATGGTCGCTTCCTGCGCCTTGTACTTGGCCAGGGCTTCGTCCGCGACGCGCGCTTGCCCGGCCAGCTTCTGGCGTTCGCCGCGAAGATCCGCCAGCTCGGCCCTGACTCGGGCCAGCTCGTCGTCGGCGGCATCGGCTCGCCAAAGTGCTTCTTGCTTCGCGACTTCGAGAGTGGCGATGCGGTCGTCGCGCTCGGACAGGGCCGATTCGCGCTCGGCCAGCTCGCTCTCGCGCCGGCGCAGCTCTTCGGCCATCGCCGGGTTCGCAGCGGGACCGTCGCTGCGCAACCCCGCGGTCAAGCGCTGCGCGAGCGTGGTCATTTCTTCCGTCGTCTTGCGAGTCAGGTTGACGACCGACTCGTCGGCTTCGATCAGCGAGTGGCGAAGGCGGCGAACCTCTTCGTCGAGATCGGCGCGCGCCTCGGCGGTCCGGCGCAAGCGCGCGCGCAGCTCCTCGATTTCCTCGCTTTGCGCACGCGAGACACGCAAGAGGCCATCGACCTTGCCCTCACTCTCGCTCAGCTTCTGGCGAAACTCGGCCACCGTCAGGTCGGGCGCTGTCGCGGGCACCGCGACCGGCAAACGCTCGGGCACGATCCGGACCTCGCACGCTGGCGACGCAATCTGCACCAGGGCGTAGCCGAGGCTGAGCGGCTCGTCGGGGCCACCGAGCGCGATGTAGTGGGATGGCTCCGGCTGGTTCTCGACGAGATCCGGCTCGACCCGCAGATCCGCCGCCGCCTCGTCGAATTCAGCAATACCATAGGCGTGGAACGGCGTTTGCCCAAACATCCGCACCCTCGCGAAGTGCGGCGCAAGCGCGTCGACGACATCGAAATAGGCAACCCCGTCGCCCTGGTCGCCGTTTTCCACCATGCACGCGAGCCGCGCGCCCGGCGCCATCAACGCCAAGAGCGTGGGCAGCTTGATCGGGCCGCGGCCGCGCAGAAGCTCCGCGCCCTCAGGAACCAGCACGACGTCGAAGCTGCCGGTGGCATCGATGCCGCCCGCGCTGATGCTCGCGAAGGCAAGCGCAGCCTCGCGGTGGAGCGCCCGCGCCCCCGAAACCTCCTGCGCGGTCCCAGCCCCGACCACGTCTTTTGCGCCCAGACGGAGCAACAGCGCCGCTGCATCGCCGTTGCCGCAGCCGATTTCCAGCACCCGCCGCCCGGCAATCACCGGCCGTAAGTAGCTGTAAACAGCCGAGCGGCGCCTTCCGCTGGTTGAATTCGATTGGTCGGCCATTGGCGCAGCACTATACATGAAGAGTTGGGCGGCGTCGGCCGCCCACCGCATGGCGCACAGCCCAATCAACAAAAAACACGGTCGTGCTTGCCCTTCGGGCGAAGGCCGATTATAAAACCCCCCTTCACGAGAGGTTTCGCGTCATGCCCAAGAAGGGGATTCACCCAGCCTATAAGCCCGCCACCATCTCCTGTGCCTGTGGGCACAAGGTCGAGACCTTCTCGACGCGCGGGTCATTCATGGTCGACATCTGCTCGAACTGCCACCCGTTCTACACAGGCAAGCAGAAGTTCCTGGATACCGGCGGCCGCATTGAGCGCTTCAACAAGAAGTACGGCCGTACGCCAACCACGCCGACCGAGACGTAAAGGGAACGGCCGCGCGAGCTTTGTCGCGCGCCAGAGTTCGCCATGCTCGACAATCTGTTGCTCGCCAAGTTGGCGGCTGTCGAGAGCCGCTTCGACGAGCTGACCGGTAATCTGTCGGATCCGGAGGTCCTGGCGCGCCCGGCGCAGATGCTCAAGCTGGCGAAGGAGCATGCCGACCTCCGCGAGCTGGTCGATACCCTGCGCATCCATCGTGAGACCGTCCAGCGCGCGGAAGAAGCGCGCGAGATGCAGAAGGATCCCGAAATGCGGGATCTTGCGTATCAGGAAGAAAAAGAGCTGGTCGCCGAGCAGGAGCGCCTGGAAGAGCGGCTGAAGCTTCTGCTCCTGCCCAAGGATCCCAACGACGACAAGAACATCTTGCTCGAAATTCGCGG
>PMLH01000029.1:0-2927 GCA_003159055.1 Myxococcales bacterium | reverse complement strand
GTGCATCGCGTGCAGCGCGTGCCCACCACCGAGGCACAGGGACGCATCCATACCTCGACAGCGACGGTCGCGATCATGCCCGAGCTGGAGGACGTCGATATCAACATCGACCCGAAGGACCTGAAGATCGAGGTCATGCGTTCGGGCGGTCCCGGCGGTCAGTCGGTCAACACCACCGACNNTACGTTCACTGCCAGCAGGAAAAGAGCCAGCACAAGAACAAAGCCATGGCTATGAAGATCCTGCGTTCGAAGCTCTACGAAATCGAGCTGGAGAAGCAGGAAACGGCGGAGCGCGAGGCGCGCCGCAGCCAGATCGGCAGCGGCGACCGCTCGGAAAAGATTCGCACCTACAACTTCCCGCAGGATCGCTTGACCGACCACCGCATCGGCTACACGCGCCACAACCTGCCATCGGTCATGGATGGTGACCTGGAAGACATCATCAGCAGCCTGCGCGCGCATTTCCAGGCCGAAGCCCTGCGCGGCGACGGACCCGAGCAAGATCCCAAGAAGTCGTAGTTGAAAAACTGCGGCGGGGGAGGGAAACCTTCCCCATGCGCTGTATGCCGTGTTTGGCCCCCGACGGTGCGGAGACTGGCCTTCGTCCCCGCAAAGACGTTCCTGCTTCGGATCAGTGGGATCTCTCGAAGCTCTTCCCGACCGAAGCGGCCTGGGAAGCGGATCTGGAGCGCTACCGCGTCCTGCGGGAAAAGATCCCGTCGTGGAAAGGCACGCTTGGGCAAAGCGCCGAATCGCTGGCTGCCGCGCTGACGTTCTTGCGCGACTTCGGCATGGTGGAAGAAAGACTGGCGGCGTACGCGGCCTTGCGTGAGTCCGAGGACCAGGGGCTGTCGGCCGCTCGCGACCGGACCGCGCGGTTCATGATGACGCAGGCGGAAGCGCAAGCGGCGTGGAGCTACCTCGATCCCGAGATCCAGGCGATTCCCGACGATCGCATCTCCGCGTTCCTCACGCATCCCGCCTTGTCCGAGTTCGCAACCTGGCTGCGCAAGGTCCTGCGCTTCAAACCACACGTGCTGAGCGAAAAGGAAGAACGCCTGCTCGCGATGCAGATGGAATCGAGTCAGACCCCGGCCAATGCCTTCAGCGTGCTGACCGACGTCGACTTTGAATTTGGCTCGCTAAGCACGCCCGAAGGCCCACGACAGCTAACGCACTCGTCGTTCTCGGCGACCATGCAGAATCCGAATCGCGACCTTCGGCGCCGCGCCTATGAGCTCTACTACGCGCAATACGAGCGCCACAAGACCACGCTCGGCGTGCTCTACGAAGGTGCCGTGCAGCTCGACCGGTACGCCGCCCGCGTGCGCAACCACAAGTCCGCGCGCGCGATGGCGCTGTTCCCCGACGACATGCCCGAGGCGGTCTACGACAACTTGGTGGCGACGGTGCACGCGGGCCTGCCTGCCCTGCACCGCTACTACGAAATCCGCCGCAAGGCGCTCAGACTCGACGAGCTCTGCCACTACGACGTGCGCGTTCCACTGCTCGGGGATATCAAGTGGCACCACAGCTACGACCAGGCCGTCGACGCCGTGCTGGCCGGACTGGCGCCGCTCGGCGACGAGTACGGCCGTGAGCTGGCGCGCGGGTTGCGCCAGGGCTGGGTCGACCGCTACGAAAACAAGGGCAAGGCGTCGGGCGCTTTTTCCTACGGCAGCTTTTCCGCCGAGCCGTACATCCTGATGAACTTCAAAGAGGACGTGCTCGACGACGTCTTCACGCTCGCACACGAGGCCGGCCACTCGATGCATTCGTACTACAGCGCCCGCAGCAACGCCTACATGCATTGGCACTACACCACCTTCGAGGCTGAAGTCGCTAGCACCTTCAACGAACAGCTCATGCAGCGCTACTTCGTCGGCAAGGCCGACTCGCCCGAGGCACGGGCGTGCCTGGTCAACAAAGAGGTCGACGCCATCATCGGGTCGCTGTTCCGGCAAACCATGTTCGCCGAGTTCGAGGCGAAGACGCACGCCTTGGTCGAATCGGGAACCCCGCTCACCGTCGACGTTCTCCGGTCTCAATATCGCGCCCTGCTGGAACAGTACTTCGGCCCCAAGGTCACACTCCTGGCCGTGAGCGACCTCGAAGCCCTGCGCATTCCGCATTTCTACCGAGCCTTCTACGTCTACACCTACGCCACCGGCATATCGGCCGCGATTGCGCTCGCCGACCGCGTGACGACCGGCGGCCCGCAAGCCCGCGACGACTATTTCTCCTTCCTGCGCTCCGGCGGCTCCCGTTACCCGCTGCAGTCGCTGAAAGTAGCCGGCGTCGACATGTCCAGCCCCGCGCCTATCCAAGCCGCGATCGCAAGATTCGACAAGCTGGTCGGCGAGTTGTCGAAGTACCTCGGGGTTGCATAGCCTCGAGCGAGCATCTCAGGGTTGGCTAGCCGCAGGGTTTCGCGGAGCCCGCAACAGCCGAGCGCCGCTTTCCCGGATTCCACTTCCTGACAATTGGCCAAACGCGGTGGCAATTCACGCATCGATAACTCATCTAAATTACAGCGTTATGCTCCATTTTCTTGGCACTCTCCCCCTTTGCTTGACAGCGTCCGAAGTGTGCTTAACCTTCGCTATGTCCACATCCAACCCGGACGGGAAACTATTAGACGCTGAGCGACAGATGCCAATTTACGAATACGAATGCCAAGCGTGCGGCCATCGCTTCGAAGAATGGCAGAAGATGGCAGACGAGCCGATCAAGGTTTGTCCGAAGTGCAAGAAGCGCAAGGTGGAGAAGCTGATCAGCCACACCTCGTTCCAACTCAAGGGTGGCGGCTGGTACAGCGACCTTTACGCCAGCCAGAAGCCCGGCAAGAGCTCGCCTGAATCGAGCAGTGACGGCAAAGCCGAATCCGCGAGCAAAGCCGAATCCGCGGGCAAAGCCGAATCCGCG
>PMLH01000077.1 GCA_003159055.1 Myxococcales bacterium | reverse complement strand
ACGTAGGCCGGATCTTCGGGACGCGTGGCGCGCGGCGGTGGTTCGGCCAGCATGCCATGGTCCTTCACCAAGATTGTGTGGACGAGCGACTCTGCCCCTGACCAGCGCGAACGCAAGGCTTCATGCAGCAGCACGACCCGCGGCCGCGCCCGCTCCAACATGTGCTCGATGCGGCCCCAGGGATATTCTGGATCGATGGGCACGTAGACGCCGTCTGCCAACAGGGTGGCATAGATGCCAAGCACCATTTCCAGCGAACGCTCGAAGAACAACCCGACCCGGTCGCCCGCCACTAGCCCGCTCTCGCGAAGGGTCCGAGCCAGGCCACACGCCCGCTGATAGAGCTCTCGGTAGGTCCAAGACCGGTCCTCGCAACGCACGGCCTCCTGCTCGGGTGTCTTGCGCACCTGGGCTTCGAACAGCTCGGGTAGCGTGTGGGGTACGTCATAGGTTACCGCCGTTGCGTTCCAATTCGCCAAGCTTGCACGGTCCGAGGCCGGCAGTGGAAACTGAACGGGAGCCTCGCACCGGTCGACGTCCGCCGAAAGCCACTGCAGAAGCCCGAGGAGAGACTCGCCGACTCGCATGACGGTCCTTTCGGAAACCACGTCGATCGCATACTCGAGATGCCCGGCGAAGCCGCAATGGGCATCGGGCCACAGGGTCAGGAACAAGTCGAGCTGGGCGCCGGCCGCGTGCGCCTTCNNCACCCCTTCGAGATCCACGTGAAGAGGCGGCTCGAAGGTAAACCCCGCCTGAAACAATGGGGCCCGGCTGGGTTCTCGCCGCGGTTGCACTGCCGCAACGATTCTGTCGAGCGGGAGCTCCTGGTGACGATGAAGCCTCAACATCGTCATGCGCAGCTCACGCAGCACCTCGACGAACGATGGCTTGCCAGATAGCGACACGCGAACCGGGAGGTTGTTGACACAGCAACCCACCAGCCCTCGACGGGCCTCGTTTCGACGATTGGTGAACGGAACGCCAATCGTCAGTTGGGCTTCTCCAGAGAAACGAGCAAGCATGAGCGCATAGGCGGCAAGCCAAACCAGGAAAGGCTTGGTATTCAGTTGCCGCGCCAGCCGTTCGATGGCTTGCGAGAGCTCCGGCGTGACTTGCAGTGACACGACGGCGCCGCGGTACGGCTGGGTGGTGGGCCGGGGTCTGTCCGTTGGCAGCGCCAGTGGCGGCACGGTGTCGAGGCTCAAGCCGCGGAAATACTGCTCTGCCTTGGCTCTCTCCTCGGACGCCAACCATTCGGCTTCGGCGCTGCAAAAGTGATGATATTGGTGGGCCGGAGGCGCCAGGTCGGACAGCGCTTCGCCTCGGCTGTGCAACCGATAGAGATTGGACAACTCCTCACCCATCAGCTCCTTGCTGGCCAGGTCGCACACGATGTGGTGCATCGTCCAAGCTACGACACTTTCGTCTTCGGAGCCGGCAAAGACCCGAACCCGTACGAGCGGGCCTCGCACCAGGTCGAACGAGCGCTTGAGCTCCTCGAGCACGTGGTCCCCCCGCACTTCCACATGACAGTGCTCCACGCAAAACTCGGGGGCAAGGTTGGAATGAATAACCTGGCAAAGTGTGTTTTCGCGCTCTTCGAAGGTCGTACGCAGGCTCTCGTGGCGCTGGCAGAGCTCCTCGAACGCCACCTGCAGCGATTCGAGCTTCAACCTACCCCGAATGCACCAGAGGGTCGCGATGTGATAGGCGGTGGTTTCCCGCTGCAGCTCCTGCGCCAGCCAAAACTGCCGCTGAATGCCGGAAACCGGCAGCAGCCTCTCGGTCATCACTGACTCCGTTCTGGCGTACCATCCGCGCCGGTTTCGGCGGACTTTGGCTGCCCCGCCCCATCTGGACGCCGCTGCCCGAACAACCAAGGGAACAGCTCGGGCTCTTCGAGGGCAGGTCCCACCGATCCGTGCCCGACTCCCTTGTACTCGGTATAGCGCGCCCGCGTTCCGTGCTTCTTCAACCCATCGAACATGATTCGGCCGTTGCTTGCAGGAGAGACGTCGTCCAGCTCACCGTGAAATGCCCAAATCGATGTGTCCGCCAATAGTCCGGCCCGGCTAACGTCACCAACCCCAGTGATGGGAACGCCGGCGGCAAAGACGCCAGGATGGCGCATCAATATGTCCCAGACACCCGAGCCCCCCATGGAAAAGCCAATCACGTAGACGCGGCCAGCATCAATGGGGTAGCGAGCCAGAAGATCGCTGACCAAAGCTACTGTCAGCCGATTGGCATCGCTTTCCCGGAACTGCGCAAGATCGTAGGGGCGAAACGGCGGTGAGGTATGGCGATTGATCCACTCGTCGCCCACGGGACACTGTGGCGCCAACACGAAAGCTGGCCACGCCTTTTGGACTTGCTGCGATACCAGCAATTCGATGTCTGGCCCCAACTGAGCAACATTGTCGCTGCCGCGTCCCCCAGCGGCGTGCAAAGAAACGACAAGCGGCACCTTTCCCTTGATTCCTTTGGGAACGTACAGTCGATACGGCAGAGAGTACTTGGCCGATGGCAGCGAGAAGCTCGCTGCCTCCATTTTCGACTCGAGCACGCGGGGGCCATTGCGTTGGACCCCGCCACTTTTCCGACACCCGAGACAGACGAGCACGGCGCCCAATCCGACGCAGGTTCTGCGACGGGCCATCCGGGCCCAAGATGCGAAAGTCATACTCACCAATCTCCGCCAGACCAACCCCGATGTTTCCGTCAGCCTGTGACCTGGCCGTCCGCGAGCAGCCCGAGCGTGGCGAGGTCTTTCGGCGAAAGCGCGAGTGACTTGACCAGGGAGGGCAACTGCTCCAGCGGCTGATCGGCAAGTTTCTCAAGAGCCTCATTCCGCGTCATCAAGCGTTTTCGCACGAGGTGACTGAGCTCGAGCTCGTACGGGCTGTACCCGTGACGCCAGTCATGCACGTAGTTGTTGAACGTATTGAGCATGCAGTTGGACGAACAGCCATCCAATCCCGAGGGACGCTTCCAGCCCAACTTGCCGACTTCGTCCAGAATTTGGGCTTCCGTGATCGACTCCAAACACAGCAGATTGATGTTGTGGGGATAGTACGGCGCGCGCCCGATGAGCGAATCTGGCACTTTGTAGAGACGGTCAACCCCCTCACCGACGGCCTCACGCAGGCGTGACATGCTTGCCTCTCGACTTTCTGCGAGGAATCGGTGGTGGTTCCGATAAACAATGCCATTGGTCGGAATCTGTCCGAGGGTGAACCCGGCAAGTATGAAGGGGATTTCCTTCTCGAGCGCCATGCGCAGCGCTGTGGTGTTGACGAGAGAGATGCACGCGTTGCAGCCGGCCGAGATGCGGGTCAGGCTCTGCTCGCCGTAGATTGGTAGCAAGGACGCCGTGCGCACGACCGACTTGAAGACGTCGAGGGCGGGACGGACGGTGACGTGGTCGACGCCCAGCGCATCCACGACGCGGTTGATATTGTCGCGGGCCACGGGCGCGACGAACCCGTTGTCGAGCGTGAACGAAAGCACCGTCAGTCCATACTTTTCGACTGCCAATTTCAGCGTGTATGAGCTGTCCTTGCCGCCGCTGTTGCACAACACCGCGTCGTAGGTCTTTTTCCGTGCCTTCTGCGCGGCAAAGAGCTCCATCACCCGCACGCGCCCCCGCTCGATGGCGGTGTCGTCACCGCGTACTCCGACTTCATCGCGGCAGAAGTTGCACACCCCCTCGACGTCAAACTTGATGTTGGGGAAGGGCGCGGACAGCACACAGCGCGTGCATCGTTGCTTCGTTACACCCAGCGGACGCGCACGAGGGGTGACCTCGGTCATATCTCACCGCTCTTTCTGCGACACACGAAAGTGGCCATCTTGTTCATGGAGCCGAACGACTCGCGCGTCATGTCCTCTTCCCGGATCTTGGCTCCCAAGGCATCGTCGATGAATGTGGTGATTTCGACGAGCCCGAACGAATCGATGATCCCTTGATCTATCAGTGACTTGTCGAGGTCGATGGCCGATGCCTCCACCAGAAAACTGTGGGTCACGAACGCCATCAGGCGGTCCAGGATTTGGCCTCGCTCGGCGAGTTGGTCCGCGTTCATCTCGAACCTCCTTCCGCCAGGTCATTCCGTGACTGGGCGCCCGCCACGCGTAGCAGTCGGACGCGGTCGGTCTCGGCTCGATGGCTCGGCAGCATACTATCAAGGATGATCTGCGAGCGCCTTTGGGCTCGTAGCGGACCGATAATTCCGAAAATAGCGGAATTGGACATTTCCCTTGCGCAGACGGTGCTAGTCTTCGTCACCGGCATGTGCGGGTTGGTGGGAATCTTTGCGGACAATAGCGATCCAATGGCGCGGCGAGCGCTCTTGGAGCCGATGCTCGCGCGTCTGCAACACCGGGGACCCGATGCTTGGGGAACCTGGGTCGGGCGGGGTGTGGCGTTCGGTCACGTTCGCCTGGCCATCGTCGACCTGAAAGCCGGCCACCAGCCCTTCCTTCGCGACGACTGCGCATTGGTGTTCAATGGCGAGGTCTACAACCATCTCGAGCTTCGCGCCGAGCTCGAGGCGCTGGGTGAGCATTTTCGGACCCGCAGCGACACCGAGGTCGTTCTGGTCGCCCTGCGCCGGCTGGGGGTTCAAGCTCTGGCTCGCTTCAACGGTCAGTTCGCTCTGTTGTTCTGGAACGCCCGAGCTCGGACGCTCACCGCCGCGCGCGACCGCTATGGCGTGCGTCCGCTCTATCACCTGGAGCACCGGGGTGCGGTGTACTTTGCATCGGAGACCAAGGCGTTCGATGCGATCCCGAGCTATCGCCGCGCGCTCTGTCCGGAAGGCTTGCTCGAGCACGGTTTGCTCTGGAACACGCTGGGAACCCGCACGGTGTTCAAGGGGATTCAGTCCCTCGAGGCCGGCACCGCTGTGGTCTTCAGTGCGACCGAGTCGCCCAGGACCCAGCGCTACCATCAACTGGGCGAGGGAACCACCCACCCGCTGCCCAGCAGCTTTGCCGAAGCCAAGGCTCAGCTGCGTACCATGCTCTCGAACGCCGTCCGGCTGCGCTTGCGCAGCGACGTCCCGGTCGGCAACTACCTGAGCGGGGGCATCGATTCGTCGGTCACCACGTTGCTCACCGATGAGCTTCGCACGGACCGCTTCCAAGCCTTTGCCATCGCCTTCGAGGATGGCGCCTACGACGAGTCTCACTACCAGCAGATGATGGCCAAGCGTCTCAACGTGGACCTGGTCAGTATCCGCATCACCGACGCGCTCATCCGAGACAACTTCGAAAAGGCCGTCTGGCACGCGGAGCGTCCGCTGTTTCGCACGGCACCGATTCCTCTGCTCCTCTTGGCCGAGGTCGTCCGGGCCGCGGGAATTCGCGTGGTGCTGACGGGCGAGGCAGCCGATGAAATTCTGTGGGGCTACGATGCGTTCAAGGAACTGAAGCTGCTCCGGTTCTGGGCCAAGTTCCCCAATTCCAAGCTGCGTCCGCAACTCATTCGCACGCTCTACCCTCATCTCGCCCACTAC